>JAITHY010000007.1 GCA_031279715.1 Verrucomicrobiales bacterium
GGCGGCGGACTGGGTAATCATGGTAATGCCGGCGAAATCCACAAGCACCGCGCCTGATTGCTCCACGGCCAGCATGGCCTGGCGGCGCAATTCCCCGCCCATGTAACGCCCGGTGACACAGTTGTCCCCGACAATACTGGTTACTTGGATGACCGGTTTCATATCAGGAGAAATATAGCCGATGTTTGGGGCGGCGTAAAGGCACATGTAATTCCTTGATAATTTTCAAATAATCAACCTGTATTTCCTGAACCAAACGCAAAAACACCACTGTGCCCGGCCATGCCACCGGCATGATGGAAATGCCGGAACCGCTTTGATACAAGCCATTGCCGGACCAAATACACAGCACACCATTGCCGCTACGTTTGACCAGCAAGTCGGTCACAGAAAGACCCAAACCTTGATTTTCGCTGCGATTGGGATCCATCATGCCGCCGTCTTGTTCATTGGAAATATAAATGCCGGTGACATTGGGGGCCAGCGCGATTTTGATGGCTTCCGCGTCGTTCGCCAGCCCGTGATAACGCGGGTGTCGCGCCAGATGTTTTTTGATACCCATGCCGGTGTTCGCAATGATTACATCCAACATTTTTTTCGCCGGATAAGATTGCGCCCCGACATAAACACCCTGCGAAGAACAGGCGTGTTACAAGGCGTTGTCCAGTAATTCGGAAACCGCGTATTTAACGGTGTTCGCCGTGCATTGGCCGACAATGTCCAGGCAATGCACAATTTCACGCGCCGCCATGGAAGTTTGCGCCTCGCTTTGCAAATTGCGAATGGGAAGAAAGCGGCCTCGCGAATCATGTTTGTGAAAATTTTTGTCCGGCGGCGGCACACACCAGTCAATCTCAGCGCTGAAAAAATTCATGCGGGACAGCCATTGGATGGCGTCTTGGTTTTGATGCCGAATATTTTGGCAGGCGGCGGCTTGATGGCGTCCCCATGCTATCAATGCCTTGAGACAAGTCATCGCGCCAATGCCGGCGAATGTTAATTGCCGGCATTCCACGGTCACGCCCGCGGAAAACTATGCGGGGTCAAATTCCCCGCGGCGGGCCAGGGCTATCAACTTGATGAAATTAAAATTCGCCGGAAGCTCGAATGTTCTCACGCGTTGATGTTATCAAAAACCGCGGGCTTGGCGATTTTTTGCCATGATTTTTTTAGAGGTGGAAACGAGGGGGGCGGTGAGTTGTTCGTGGCGTTGGAAGAGAAATTTCACGCGCTGACGGTTATTCTCGAATTTTTCTTTGCGGTAGCTTTGGTCAACGGCGGTGTTCAGGGCGGTGTGTGCTCTGACCAAGGGAGGGGGCATCGTCAGCGGGTCGTAGAGGTCGGCGAGGGTGGAGTCGGGATATTTTTTTCGCGCGGCGAGGACGGCTTGCGCGGCGGTTTCCACTTTTTCCCGTTGCGTCGCTGATGGTGTCGGCCATGGGTAGTTGTTATAGACCAGTTTTTTGGAGTAACGAAAATCTGACTTCAGCCGCCCGCAGACTTGTTTCACCCATGCCATGTGCATCGCCGAGGATAAGACGCCAAAGTGGTAGAGTGTGGCGTTGGGAAAAAAATTGACCAAATTGCTGGCAAAAACGTTTGGTCGGATGAAGCCAATGGGAATGTAGGGTCGGCGTTCGGAGCTAACTTCTGGAATCAATAAATACGCTGACGATGGGAAATTTTCCACGTGAAAGCGGGTCGGGGCGGCGGCGAGTTTTTGCGTGGGCGCGCTTTTGCTGGCAAGGCGGAATTTTCTCACAGCCTCGATACGCCGCAAACATTCCGGCATGGAGCGAAGTTCAGCGGGAGAGCAGTCGCCGAGCCAGAGGCACCAACGCTCAATGCCGTTGATAAATTCTTCGCTGCCCAGCCAGCGATGAAAGAATGGTTTGGCGGCGGGTTCGTTTTTCAAGAACTCCCGTTTCTCCGCCGGTGTGAACAGGTAGTTGCCGTGGTCAATCGGCTTGTTGCCGATGCCGATTTCCGGAACGTCGCAAATCGGCGTGGAGTGGTTGAGGATAAAAATGTCGCCGCTGTTGGTGAGATAGGGGCTGATGTGATTGACCACGCTGACGGTGGGATGTTCATTGTCAGCGGCGTAGTCGTAGATTTTTTTGCGGTCATGATCAGCGAGGGAAAAGCCGATGATGACCACGTGGACGTGTGCCTTGTCGGGCGCCTCGCTCGCCCACGTGAAGGTGCGGTGGGCGAAGTTGATGTTCACGCCGTGGCGCGACTTGAGCCGCGACCACAGGACGCCCATTTGCTCGTCCTGCGTGATGCTGTTGGTGGAGACGAACGCGACGCTGACTGCGGGATTTTTCCGCAGGTATTTGGCGGCTTTGAAATACCAGCCAGTGACATAATCGAGCAAGCCCGCGCCGTCGAAGTCACTGTCAGCGGCGGCGAGTTCGGCGCGTTGTTCAGCGGTTTGGAATTTTGCGCCGACAAACGGCGGGTTTCCCAAAATATAACTGCACGCTGACGGTGACAAGACTTCCGCCCAGTCCAGCGTCAGCGCGTTGGCGACGCGGATGGTGGGCGAGGTTTTGAGCGGGAGACGGTTGAATTGCCGGCCCATTTTTTCCGCCAGTTCGCTGTTGCTCTGGTGGTCTTGCAACCACAAGCCCACCTCGGCGATGCGGGCGGGCCATTCGCTGATTTCGATGCCGTAAAATTGGTCAACATCCACTTGCGCAAGGTAACGGATGTCCAGCTCGGTCTGGACATGACCGTCAGCGTTGCGGTGTTGGGCGACGAGGGCGGCGGTCTCCAGCGCGCGCAGTTCGCGGTAGGCGAGGATAAGAAAGTTGCGGCAACCGCAGGCGGGGGCGAGGATTTTCAGGTCGCGCAATTTTTTTTGAAACTCGCGCAGGCGGACGGCGCGGCGCGAGGAACGGTCGCTGACGATGACGCGCAACTCCTCGCGCAGATCGTCGAGGAACAGCGAGTTGAGCAGCTTCATGATGTCGCGTTCGCCGGTGTAGTGCGCGCCGAGTTGTCGGCGTTCTTTTGGCTCCATGACGCCCTGAAACAGCGAGCCGAAAATGGCGGGGGAGATTTTCGCCCACTGGTAATCGCAGCAGCGCAGGAGGGCGTCGCGCTGGTCGGATTCAAAGTGGCAGACGGGGAGACGGTCGGCGAACAGGCCGCCGTTGACGTGCGGGAAGTCGGCGAAGACGGGGTTGCGCTGACGGTCAGCGGGGGCGGTGTCGAGCGTCCACCACAATTCGGCGAGGCGACCGCCAAGGAGGGACGGCTCGGTTTTGCGGACGAGTTCGCTGAAGCTGAACGGCTCGAAGATGAAGGTGTCCTCGGCGAAGAGGCAGAAGAGGAGGCGGACGAGGTAGCGTTCAAGTTCGCGGCGCGGGTAGTTGGTCGCTGACAGTGAGTCGTGGAGGTTGGCGAGCAACTGGGCGGCGCGGTTGTTGGCGGCGTGCTCGGCGCTGACGGTGACGCGCTGTTCGCCGACGAGGAAGGCGAATTCGCGCACATATTTTGGCAACTCGCTGAGAGTGAACTCGGTGACGGCGCAGTGTGGCACAGGCAATCCTGCCTGTGTTCCGGCTGAGACACAGGCAGGATTGCCTGTGCCACATT
>JAITHY010000034.1 GCA_031279715.1 Verrucomicrobiales bacterium
TGGCGGATGATGACGCGGTAGCCGCCGCTGGCGACGCAGACGGGTTTGGTTTTGGCGACGCGGCGTGCGAAGAGGGCGACTTCCTTGATGGGTTTGAGGTGGTTGAGTTTTTCGAGGAAGAGTTGTTCCTTGTAGTCGGCGAGTTCTTTGGCGTCGTAGTCGGTGCCGTATTCGGTGTTGAGGAGGGTGATGATTTTCGGGGCGGAGATGCCGCCCCAGCCGTAGAAGCGTTCCTCGGTGAAGACGAAGGGGGTGCCGCGTTGGCGCAAGGCCTCGACCCATGCTTCGTAGTGCAGCGGCATGGTGTCGGCCAGGGTGCCGTCGCAGTCAAAGATGTAGCCGTCGAAGTCGCCGTTTGGAATGTTCAGGTGCATGGTTTAATTAAAGCATTGAAATCGCCGGACGTGGGAATTTTATTTGCCGAAGTGGTAGGTCAGCGCGCTGAGGAGGTAGAGCGCGGCGGTCTCCACGCGCAGCACCAAGCCGCCGAGGGTGACGGGTGTGAAGCCGGCGCCGAGGGCGAGGCGCGTTTCCTCCGCGCTGAAGTCGCCTTCGGGGCCGATGAGGAACAAGACTTCGCGGTCAGCGGTGTGGTTAAGCACGGCGGGCAGGCTTTTCGCGCCGGCTTGCAGCGAGGCGATGAGCCTCAGTCCTTTGAAGCCGCTGACGGTGGAGAGAAATCCGCGCATATCCCTCACGGGATGCAAGCGCGGCGCGTGGTTCTGTCCGCATTGCTTGCAGGCCTCAATGAGGGTGTGGCGCCATTTTTCCGGCTTGTCACTGTCAGCGTGCGTAATGGAGTGTTCGCCGGCGACAGGGTGAATTTCGCGCAAGCCAAGCTCGGTCGTCTTTTGCAGAATAAAATCCCAGCTTTTGTTCTTGGGCAGGCATTGGGCGAGGATGAGGTGGCAGTTCGGCTCCGGCCGCCGTTCCTCGCTGACGGTGACGTAGCGCACCTCATGCCTGGCCACGTGGGTCAAGCGCACCCGCGCCGCCGTGCCGTTGCCGTCGAACACTTCGCACTCGTCGCCCACCGTCAGCCGCAACACCTTGCACGCATGGCGCGCCTCCTCGCGGCTGAGCACGCCGTCGCTGATGGTGGGGCAGTAAAAGCGGTGCATGGTCAGCTGAAAAAGTTTCGTGCTTTGTCAAAGAAGGACTTGGACGCCGGATTGGTGTCCTCGTTGCACGCGGCGGCGAAGTCCTCCAGTTTCTTCCGCTGCTCGCTGTTCAAACGGGTGGGGACCTCCACCAACACGCGCACGTTCAAGTGGCCGCGTCCGTGTCCGCGCAGGTTGGGAATGCCCTTGTCCCGCAGACGGAAGACGCGGCCGCTTTGCGTGCCGGCGGGGATTTTGACAATGGCGGTGCCCTCCAGTGTCGGCACCGCCAGTTCGCCGCCCAATGCGGCCTTGACAAAGCTAATCGGCGCCTCGCAGTACAAATCCTCGCCGTCCCGCTGGAAAATCGGGTGCTCGCGCACATGGATGACAATATACAAATCTCCCGCCCGCCCGCCGCGCAATCCCGATTCGCCCTGGCCCGATGAGCGCAGGCGCGCCCCCGTGTCGACGCCGGCGGGAATCTTGATCTTAATCTTGGACGATTTTTCCATACGCCCCTCGCCGTGGCAATGCGGGCACGGGCGTTCAATGATTTGCCCCGCGCCACGGCATGTCGGGCATGTTTGCGCCATGGTGAAGAAGCCGCGCGACACCGATACTTGCCCTGTCCCGCGACATGTCTGGCACGTTACCGTCTTGGAACCCGCCGCCGCGCCGCTGCCGTGGCAGGTGTCGCAGGTGTCGTATTTGCGGATGGCGATTTCCTTTTCGCACCCTTTGACCGCCTCTTCCAGCGTGATTTCCAAATCATAGCGCAAGTCATTTCCGCGATTTTGCCGCCCCCCGCCGGAGTTTCCGCCGAACGCTTCGCCGAAAATATCGCCGAACCCGCCGTTGCCCCCTGATCCGAAGACCTCGCGGAAGATATCAAACGGGTCATGGAACCCGCCGCCGCCAAATCCGCCTGTGCCGCCAAACCCGCCGCCACCGCCCGGGGCGAACGCGTTGTGGCCAAAGCGGTCATACGACGCGCGCTTGTCCGCGTTGCTCAACACTTCGTAAGCCTCGCCCAGTTCCTTGAACTTTTCCTCCGCTTGCTTATTGCCTGGATTTTTGTCGGGATGATATTTAATGGCGAGCTTGCGGTACGCCTTCTTGATGTCATCCTCTGTCGCACCCTTGGCGATGCCCAGCACCTCGTAATAATCTCTCTTCGCGGCCATAATAAATTACTCCACCGGCGTGTGCGCGACGATCACGGCGGCGGGGCGCAACAGACGCTCTTTCAGTTTGTAACCTTTGCGTTGCTGGCTGATGATGACATTGTCAGCGTGTTCGGCGGATGCCTGCTGGCCCAGCGCCTCGTGCAGGTGCGGGTCGAATACCTGGCCGACGCTCTCAATCTCCGTGACGTCATGGTCAGCGAGGAATCGCTGCAACTGCGTCTTCACCATCTGCATGCCCAGTAAAATCGATTTCGCATCGGCGGCGTTTTCCGTTGCCTGCAAGCCCAGCTCAAAATTGTCAATCACAGGCAGCAGCGTTTCCAGCAGGTCAATGTTGGCGTACTTTACCGCCTCGTCCTTTTCCCGCGCCATGCGCTTCCGGTAATTGTCAAAATCCGCCTGCGTTCGCAGCAGCCGGTCCTGCAACTCGGCGATTTTTTGGGTCAACTCCGAAAGTTGGTCAACCTCCTTCGCCAAATCCTGCTCAATATTGGCGTCCGGCGCGGGCTTGTTATTTTCAATCATCACCTCGCCGTCAGCGGCGGCGGGGATTGCCTCGGTATTAACGGGTTCATTACTCATGGCTTGGGGAATTATCCAGTTTGTTTTTTAAAAAAGTAATCACGTCCTGAAACTTCGCCGCATTCGCGTGGTCGGCGTGAATCAACGTCTCATGCGCCTCCAACATTGTTTGCGTTACCTCGGCCTTGTTTTCGCTGCCACCGGTGTCTTCCAGTTCACTAAACGAAATCGGCTGGCACGGGCTTGGGTCAATGTCAAGCAACTGCCCCAAACCGAGCGAATGCAGCAACTCCAGCGCGCGCGGGCTGGAGTTGACAATCCGCGGCAACGGCGCCCCGGCCCGCCTCTGCGCCAGTGCCACCCCGGCAATGACCCCCATGAATGTGCTGTCCATGTGCGCGCATTCCCGCAAATCCAGGATAAACCGCCGCGCTCCATCCGCCCGCGCCTGTTCCGCGTAATTTTTCAACAATCGCGCATGCTTGAATGAACCCTTGCCGATAATCCGGGCAAAGGCCACATCCCCCTCCTGTTTTACTAAAATGGTAAAATTAGACACCCCATCAGGATAAAAGCAACCGCTCAATAAGTCAATGACAACAAACCGCGCGGCCAGGTGTGTCGCTTGTCACGCCGCCATGAGAAGGATTGGGCAAGCGTTTTACCAAGGCCTTTGGCAGAGAAAAACGATTAAATTGGAACGACTAAAAACTTTTTTTGAAAAAAATAAAAAAAATCCTTGATCCATTATAGATTTTATATATCTTAGCATTCCTATGGTACTTAGTAAAATTCGCAAATTCGCAAATTCGCAAATTCGCATTTGAGCAGCTGTTCCGCTTGGGCGAAATTTGATAACTCCACCAAAATCAAAAAATGGGTCGCGTTGCTGCTGACCGTCAGCGGCTTGGCCGCGGCACCCCTGAGTGTCAGCGCCGCCAATCGCGTGATTGACACCTCCGGCACTACTTTTGACACTGGCGGTGCTTACACCAGCATTACCGGCACCGCCGCCCTCACCATCACCGGCAGTGAGGTGACTTACAGCGGCGGCAACATTTC
The DNA here is from genome assembly GCA_031279715.1 of Verrucomicrobiales bacterium. GTDB lineage: Bacteria > Verrucomicrobiota > Verrucomicrobiia > Methylacidiphilales > JAAUTS01 > JAIRPN01. Next base: position 3,875 of record JAITHY010000034.1, read on the forward strand.
TATCAACATCAACATCTCTGACGGTTTCATCGGAAGTACCGGGATCTACGCTTCGGATCACGCCAACCTGATTTTGCACAGCAGCACCATCACCTTGTTAGGCAACTCCGCTTATGGTATTTTGTTCCGAGGCGATCGGGCAACGGTTTCCCATGTAACAATTTCTTCCACCAGAGCTTACGCGCGCGGCATTCAGGTTGAGAATAGAGGTTACATAGAAATAGATAATGCGGACGTTAGTTCCACAGGCCTGAGGGGCTATGGCGTGGCGGTAAATAGTTCAGGCACCATGATCATCAGAGACTCTAACATCACTAGTCAAGATCGCACCATGATCATTCATAACACTGGCAATGACAGCGCTCTTATTGTTGCCACGAATGTAAATTTACATTCTTTAATTCGTGGCGCGGTTAACATTCTCTATGGAGGAGAAATAATTCTTAATCATGTCAACGTTACGGTTGATTCTCCCACTGAAGCTATGTTGTTCATCAATGGTAATAATTCCCCCGCCTATCTTGAGGTAAACGGCGGCACGCTGTCCACCAATGGAGGCAATTTGCTGTCCGTCGGCGGCACCAATGACGTTAATGTGAGTTTTGATAATGCGGACATCTCCGGCGCGGGTGCCATCAGCAAAAACTCCAGCGGTACCGCCACAGTGAACATCAGCGGCGGCAGCGGCATCCATGGTGACGTGACCAACAGCGACAGCGGCGCATTGAATGTGAACTTGAACAACACCACCCTGACTGGCGACGTGACGGGCAGCGGCTCATCCACGCTGAACATCAACGCGAGCAACAGCGT
>JAITHY010000213.1 GCA_031279715.1 Verrucomicrobiales bacterium
AAACTCCGTGCCGGGCAGCGGCAGCGTCTTGTCGCCGACCGCGTTGAACTCGGCGAGTTTCGCGCCATTCAACACGCTGACGGTCGGCGGGGAAAATTCCACCGGCAGCCAGCCTCCGCCGAGCGCGACGCCGCCTTCCGTCCACAGCGCGTCCTGATCCTCGATGTTGATGCGCGGCAATTTTTCGTCGTTCAAATAAACATGGAAACGGTTGCCGCTGGCGGCGAGGCGGACGGTGAGGATCTCGCCGATTTTGGGCGCGGGGTCAAGCGGCACCCAGCCGAGAAATTTTGAGCGGCCATCAGCGGCGTAACGCGCGAAGCTCAATTCCGGCTCCGCCCCGCCGCGCACGCCGACGACGTAGCGATTCTCCCAATCTTTGACGCGAATGCCGCCCCAAATTTGCACGGGAACGTCAGTGCCGCTGACGGTCAACGCCTTGGCTTGGAAGGTAAATTCGGCGTCGCTGAATTGTTCTTTCGTCACCACGTAACCGCCGCTGACAGTCACCGCGTTCGGCGCGGTTTTTATCACCGCGCGGTTCGCGCTTTCCCAGACGCCCGGAAAGGCGGGGGAAAGTTTGACCGGAGCGGCGGAGAGGGTGGAGGTCAGCATCAGCGAGGCTAGGAGCAGCTTTGGGGTTTTCATGATGGAGAGGATTTTATGGCAAGCGGCAACGAAGGTAAAAGGAAAAATACGCCGCCGCAAACCACCCCGCCGCAACCCCCGAAATGACGGCGGGGTGGCGCGGTTACGAACGACGTCGGCGCGTGACGGATAACAGGAGTCCGCCCAATGCCATCAATACCCACATCGACGGCTCGGGGATGGTGGCGACCAAACCCTGTGATTTGTCAAAAATGAAAATCCCGTCCGTTGATTTCCAAATGTCGCCGCTGTCCCAATTCCAGCCGCTGACGGTGAAGCCGGCGCCGTAGTTGATTGCGCCGCTGAGGATTTGCCAGTTGCCGAGCGTGGTGGCGGCGGCGGTGTCAATGCTAATGCTGCCGTTCAGATTCACCGTGCCGCCGCTGTTGGTCAGAGTGTTGTTGATCCCATCCGCGCCCAGGACGAAAGTCAAACCGCCATCCACCGTCAGCGTGCCGGTGCTGACCATCGTGTTGCCCGTGTAGGTGTTCGTGCCGCTGAGCAACAGCGTCCCGCCACCCGTCTTGGTCAAGCCGCCGCTGCCGCTCAACACACCGCTGAGGGTGATATCGCGCACGGTGGCGCCGGCTTCGTCGGCGGTTTTGAAATTGATGTTGCCGCCGCTGCCGGTGAGTTTCATATTCATGCAGGAAGACCAGTTTTGTATCGCGCCAAGCGTGCCGCCGCCTAGTTCTATCGTCGCCGATAAAGAGTTTAGATTGCCCAGCTTCAAGCCTTCCACGTTGGGCGCGCTCTGCCCCAAATACAACGCGCCGCCCGTCACTTTCAGCGCCGCGGTGGAATTGGTGTTGCTGGTCACGGTTGAGTATCTGCCGCCAAAACCGATGTAACTGGTCGTCACTATGCCGCCGCTGAGGTTGAAGGCGGCGGTTTGTTCATTGGCGCCGCCGTCGCGATTGAGCAGAAACATGGCATTGCCGTCGCTGTTCACATTGGTCATCCGCAGCGAGCCGCCCGCCACGTTCAATGTCGAGTCAGAATAGGCTTTGAGGCCGACGTAGACTTGATACTGCGCGGTGGCGGAACCCGCCAGGATGTTCAGTTCCGACACGCGCCGGTTGCCGGCGGTTCCGGGACCCATGCCAATACTGAAGGCGCTGGTGGACGCCAAAATGGCGTTGGCATGGTTAAGCGTGTAGAAGGTGTTGCCGACATTTCCCATGCTCAGTCCGCTGTTGCCAATCCTCACTTCGGCCGCGCCGTGATTAATGGTGCCGGAGACGGCTTGGAAGGCCAGGATGTTGCTGTAAACTCCGGCTTGAAGGTTGAGCGTGGCGGTGCCCGTCGTATACCATTGGGCGTTGCCGAAGGTGCCCCCGCCAGCCAGCGTCAGGGTGCTGTTGTTGTTCAGGGTGAAAGCGTGGGTGTTGTTTTGCATTTTTGTGCCAGTGTAGACGATGGCGCTGTTGATGGTCACATTGGCGTTGGCGCCGATGGTGAACACGTACATGCCAGCGCCCGGGTCAGTGTCAGTCATCGTCCAGCGCAAGGGACCGCCATTGAAAGTGTAGTTGCCGCCAATCGTCGCGGTTTGTACTGCAACGCCATTGATCTCAATATTCACCGTGCCGGACTGTGCCGCGTCGAATACCGCCCGGGTCGGCGCGCCCACTTGGCTGTTGACCCACACACCGGAATTCCAGTTGGCGGTGGTGGTGTCCCAAGGATCACCATCAGCGCCGTTCCAAGTGTAACTGGTTTGCGCGTTCATATTCAGTGCCGCCATGCCGCTGAATGCGGCGAGCAACGCGGCTCGTTTGATTATCATGGTTGTTTTCATGTTTTTGTCTTTCGTTGAGGTTGGTTAAAAAGAAATAAGCACCAAGCCCCCAAGGCGCTAAGTTTTTTAATAAACTTGGCGCCTTGGGGGCTTGGTGTTTTACAAATAACGCCGCGTCCGAATAAGGAATTTCCGGAACACAATTTTAGCGTTTTAGCGAGAGAGCGAGAGAGCGAGAGAGCGAGCCGCTACATTATGTTCTATCGTCTTCATGTTTCACCAGTTACCAGTTTTAATTCTTTGCTTAACTCACCAACTTGGGTGAGAAAAATTTTTGCTCTGTTAATGGTAAAAAATTTGCCTCAATTTACAAAAATTGTCAAGTTTTTTTCAGCGCCGCGTTCTCTCAGCGGAGGGGCGCAACGGCTATTTCTTAAACGCCCGCCACCAGAACCAGTACATTCCCACGCTGCCAATCAGCAAAATCGGCAGTGTGTACACCAAGTCGCCGTAGGACTTGATGACCAGTTGCATGGGGATGAGGAACAGCGTCACCTGCCACATCAGCGCAAACGGCACGGTGAGGATGTCGTTGCGATGCTCGCTATAGTTCGCGGCGCGCTCCGTCTCGCTCAACTCCAAACGCAGCGGTTTCCACAGGCCGAAGGGGCGCGTGGTTTTGTAGAAGTTGCGCAGCACCGGCAGCGGTGTCGGCGCGGTCAGCAGCGAACCGACAATGGTGCCGAGGAAGGACAGAAACGTCATCAACAGGAATTGCTGCCACTCGACCATGTCGTGGAAACAGATGCGTTGAACCACAGCGCCTATCGCGCCGATGACGAGGCCGCCCATCATGCCCCATGCGTTGCAACGCCACCAGTAAAGGCGCAGCAGGGCGGGGGCGAGCGCGCCGGCGCCGAGGCTCATGATAATCCAACTCCACAGGTCGTTGATGTTCTTCGCGTGCAAGCCCATGAAGAAGCCGGCGCCGACGATGGTTGGCGTCGCGATGTAGCTGGCAATGATAAGTTCTTTGTTGCCGGCCTTGGGGCGGATGAAATTTTGGTAGATGTCACGCACAGCGAGGGCGCCGGCGGGGTTGACGGTGCCGGCGAAGCAGGACATCAGCGCGGCGACCATCGCCACGGTCAGCAAGCCGCGCAAACCGGTGGGCAGGGATTGAAGGAGCACGGCGGGCAGGATGCGCTCGGGGTTGACGGCGCCGCTGAAGCTCACCAACGGCAGCGTGTCTTTCCAGTTCGCGCCGAGTGTTTTTTCCAAGCCGGCGGCCAGTCCCGCGGGTAGTGTCTCGGGTTTGGCGAAGACTATTTTGTCGGTGACACCGTGCCAGCCGCCGGCGTCAACGTCAGCGTAGTAAGTCTTCACCACCGCCGCCGCGCCGGCGAGGTCACCGTCAGCGTCGTTGACTTTTTGCGAGACGAGAATGATGCCCAGCACCGCGAAACCTATCATCATCGGCCAGCGGAACATCACGGCGAAGCCCTGCAGCAGCGATTGCAAACCACATTCCTTGTCGTTGCGCGCCGCAAAGTAGCGTGATTCCGCGCCCGCGCCCATGCCGCCGAGGATGTTGCGAAGCAAATAGAACAGCGCGAACATCAGCAAGTCTTGATAGGGTTCATAACCAGCGGGCATCGTGGTATGAATGCTCGGTGCTGACGATAACCAGTCGGCATTGCCGGTGACTTTTTGCGCGAGTTCGCCGAACACATGCGCGTCGGGAATATTCATCCACGCCAGCACGCCAACAAAAACACAACTCAGCACGATGATGGAGCCTTGGATGAGGTCCGTCACCACCACGCCGTAAAAACCCGCCGCCGTGGTGTATGCCGTGGCGAAAATCAAAATCGCCAGCGTGATGAGCACCGGATTAATCGGCACGAACATCCCGACAAACAAGCTGCAACCGCGCACCAGATACGCAATCATCGCAATCGTCATGATGATGCCGGTGATGGCTTGCAGGAAACGCACAGTCTCGGCGGCTTTGCCGACGCCGAAGCGGTAGGTCATCCATTCCGCGCCCGTCATGCAGCCGGAGCGGCGGTGCCATTTGCCCGCGTACGCCAACAAAAACGCCAGTATCAGCACCGCTCCGCCGCGGAACTCGATAAACAGCCCGCGCGGTCCGAGCATATACAGGAACGACGTGATAATCATCGTGCCGGTCAGGTCAAACCAATTGGTCATGCCCGCGATGCCGAGCAGCCACCACGGGAGCTTGCGCCCGCCGAGGTAGTAGGTTTCGAGATTGGCGGAGGCGCGCCGGGTCATCCACAATCCGACGATCATGGTGATTACGAAGTACAGCGCGATGATGGAGATGTCAATGTTGGTCATAAAAGTTGATGGTCAGCGTTTGGGCAGTTCATTGTCAGCGGCGGACGGGTTGCGGAGCAGCTTGCCGATTTGCCCCGTAAGCCACAAATAGTGGTCGCTCGGCAACCCTTCATAAGTGGCGAACGGGCTGTCCCCGACCGGAGGATTATTCGTCACTTTGAAAATCGCCGTGCCCTCGTCAATTTCGTCGAACATCGCGACGTAGCCCATCCTAGCGCCGGACTGAAGGGCAGCGACCGCCTGCCGCCACAAAAATTTACCGCCGTCGCGCGAGATGAAGTTCAGCGGGGCGTTACGGTGACGCGCCTTTTCCAAATTGTGCCAGCTAAAGCCGGGGAAAAAGACGGGGAGATAACCGATGTTGTTCGCGTCGCACCACGCCAAATCTTTTTTTACCAGCGTGGCGACGAACTCGTCAGCGTCAGCGTACCGGCTCACCGCCCACGGGCTGAGGATGTCCATTTGTTTGTAGACCGCCTCCATCTCGCTGAGTGGCAGCGCGTCCTTGCGCAACTCCTTCGCCGTTTGCACCGGCTCGCGCCAGAAATACGGCACACCGCCCATCACCGCGTTGCCGCCGTATTTGGGGTCGTTTTTGAGAAAGTCAATCAGCTTCGCGCACGCTGACGGTGAGTAGCGGCGGTTGTCGTCAAACCCAATGCCCCACAAGGACACCAGCGGTTTGCCGCGGTAGGTGGCGTGGGTTGTGTCTTTGCGAAAATCGCCGCTGTCAATGAGCCGTTTCCAGTCGCTGATGATGAGCGTCTCCAGCGTCTCGTCGTTCATGCCGGACAAATCGTACATGATGAACCACAGCCGCCCGTGACGGTCAGCGGCCTCGCGGCAATGCGCCAGAATCGTGTCGCGCCAGTCGCGCATTTTCTCCGAGCGCAAATTGCTGCCGAACCGTTGCAAGGCCGCGCCGTCCACGCCGTAGTCTTTCATCCACTTGAAATGGCGGTCAACGGTTTTTCGGTTTGCGGAACTGAACACCTTGGCGACCTGACCGTCAGCGAAGCGGAACGGCGTGGCGTACAACTCATCGGCGTCAAACTCCGACACATCCGGCCACATGTCAAACGTGCAAAACCCCGGCTCAAATTTTCCATGGTTGACGCCGTAATGAAACCATCCCAAATTCGCGCCATCCCCCTCCGGCGCGAACCATCCTTGGTAACCGGCGACCACCTTGCCATTCAAATCCGTGTCCGGTTGCCCCTGAGCCTCAGCATCCTGTCGGCACCCCTGCCCCGCGAGCAACAGTACCACCAATCCCAACCCAACCATA
>JAITHY010000225.1 GCA_031279715.1 Verrucomicrobiales bacterium
CGATTGAGAAAGTGATGCTTTATCCCGCCCCGCGCCCACGAGCAACCCGCCAAGAACAACGCTGACAATCAGCCCAACGGACAACGGGTGCAAACTGACCGTCAGCGGCACAGCAGCCCCAACGGAGCTGTTGCGCCGCTGGCGCTCTTGAATGTCGATTCGCCCTAGCGTATCGGGTAGCCGAAGTAGCCGCGTTGTTTGATGAGGTTGGCGACATCGGTGGTGACGAGACCGTGCCAGCGCAGGTCGTTGTTGGCGATGAGTGAGGCGATTTCCTTGGAGGCGTAAGTGATGGACATGGGCTGATGCTCACCGCGGATGGCGCGGATGTGGCGGTTGGCCAGGAGGTGGCGGTAGAGGTAACGCAGGTTGGGGGCGACGCGGAGGTTGGCTGCGGTGTGGGTGTTGCCGGTGGTTTCGTTGATGGAGGGGTAGACGTAGAGTTTGACGTCGCTCATGAACAGTCGCCCGAAGGATTCGAGGATTCCGCCCTCAAGATCAGTATAGTACTTTTCGTCGAGGATTTGTTGCAGGAGCAAAATGCCGACGACGATGCCGATGGGTTCTTTTGTGTTTCGGCGCAGGTAAGCGCTAAGGCGGTGAAATTCAGCGTAGTTGGAAATCATGACGGTTTTGCCCAGGGACTCCAGGATGTCCACGCGGGCCAGGAAGTCGGCGGGGTCGACGGCGCCGGCATCCAGAAGGTTGTGCAGGGTGATTTCCATGATTTCGATGGCATCATCGCGGCCGGGGAAGTCCTTGGCGAAGTACTCGCGCAGGGCGTTGAGCATGGTGAGGTTGATTTTGGTGACGGGACGGAAGTTGCCGCGTTCGATGAGCAGCGGCTTGTGATAAATGTGTTCGGCGGCGAGGAGTACTTGCTTGCCGGGGGCGAAGACGACGGCGGCGGTGAGGCCTTTTTTGACCAGTTCGACGTTGAGGAGGCGGTTGTCGAGATGGACGTAGTCGGGGCCGTCAGCGAGGATGAGGTCGATTTCAATGCGGTCAAGATTCAGTCCGTCAAGGAGGGAGTCGATGAACCGGTCAAGATTGTCACTCAAGTAGCAGGCGGCGTGGAGGAGATTGACGCCGATGATGCCCAGGGCTTCCTGCTGCAGCAGGTTTTCCTTGTCCAGCAGGCGGACGTGAATGCGGATGGTGTTGGGCCGGCTGCGGGGCTTGGGTTGAAAGCGAACGCCCAGCCAGCCGTGGCATTCCTTGTTGCTTTGATAGGCCTTGGCGGCAACGGTGTTGGCGAAGACGAAAAAGTTTTTGGTGTCGCCATGCGTGGCGGCGAGGCGCTCGATGAGAAGCTGGTACTCTTGGTCGAGCATGGCGTTGAGGCGTTGCCGGCTGACATAGCGCTCGCAGGGACCGTAAATGGAGTCGCTGACAGTCATGTCATAGGCGGACATGGTTTTGGCAACGGTGTTGGCGGCGCCGCCGGCGCGGAAAAACCAGCGGGCGGTTTCCTGTCCCGCGCCAATTTCCGCGAAGGTTCCATAACGGCTGCCATCCAGGTTGATGCGGACGGCTTTCTGGTGGGTAATCTGCGTGGTTTCAGCTGGCATGGCGGGGTGGATAATAAGCGCCGTCAGCACGCGGGACAACAAAAAACCCAGTCGTGGCAGACTGGGTTTTTCATTAAGGGTTGAGGGTTAAATTATTGGGCGTTGCTGCCTTTGCGAATTTGGTACTTTTCAACGATGGCTTTGGCGCCCTCGTTATGTTCCGCCAACTGGAGCAAGTCCACGACGAATGCCTCCAGGGTCTTTTGGGTGTTTTGGGCTTGTTCCACGGCACCGCCGCGGTTTTTGAGTCCGGATTTGAGGTTGCCGTTAACGCCCACCGAGACGATGGTTTGCCAAAACAGCAGGATAATGAAGGCCACCGACAAGAGCAAATAAGCTAAAAAGGGTTTGTTGTTTTCCATATGTTCTCCAAGTTATTTTCCGCCTGATTGGTTTTGGTTGATTTGAATGCCATGCTTGGCGAGCAGTTCGCGCAAGGCGGCGTTGTTGGCGTTCACCGCGAGGGTGGCGGCGTCATTGATGATGGCGCGGCCAACTTGCTGGCTGACCTGGCCGTTATTGATGACGACTTGTTGCGCTTGAATTTTACGTTCCAAGCTGCGGTTGCCGATACTGACGCCGACCAATACGATGGTCAGCAGGAGGGCCAGGCCTCCCAAGATTAATGCAATAATGCTATGTGTTTCTTTCATGCGAAGGAAAACGGTAGCGGAAGGGAAAGATAAGTCAAGGGTAATTTTGGGCCTGCTAATGATTTTTCTGTACAGCATCCCGGTGTTGAGGCTAACGTTTCAAGCAATGAAGGGCCGATGGTTTGGGATGACGTTGTTGAGCGGGTTGGCCGCGCTGACCGTGGCGCGGGCGGATGAGCCTGCCATTGAGGGCAAGGCGGCGCTGCTGGTGGACGCCCGGACCGGCCAGGTGCTTTTTGCCAAAAACGCGGAGACTCAATACGCGCCGGCCAGCACGATTAAACTGCTCACCGCGCTGATTGTGTGGGAACGCACCCGGTTGCAAGGCGCGGTGCGCATTCTGCCCGCTGACACTCGTGTTGAGCCAAGTCATATTCCCCTGCGGAGCGGAGAGGTGGTCACGGTCAGCCGTCTGGTCAATGCGTTGCTCATCGGCAGCGACAATGACAGCGCCATGGCGCTGGCGCGGCACACCGCCGGTAATGTCGGCGCGTTTGTCACGCTGATGAACGAACGGGCGCGGCAACTGGGCTGCGCCGGCACGGTGGTTAAAAATCCGCACGGCTTGCCCGCCAATGGGCAATTAACCACGGCGGGTGACATGCTGAAAATCTTCGAGGCGGCGCTGGCGGTGCCGGTGTTGCGGGAGATTTGCGCGACGCCGCGCTATCAGTTGACCACAGCGGTCGGCACCCAGACCATCCGCAACCATAATAAATTGCTGGAAACGTATGCCGGCATGGGGGCTGCGAAGACGGGCTGGACAGCCGCGTCCCGCCATACGTACGCCGCCAGCGCCAATCGTGGCGGGCGGGAGTTGAGGTTGATTATTCTCAACAGCCCGAACAAGTGGGATGACGCCAAGGCATTGCTGGACTATGGTTTTGGCGGGGCGCCGGCGGTCGTGGCTGACCGTCAGCCGGCGCCGTCAGCCGGCAATGGTTTGACGGTTTACAAAGTAAGGAAGGGGGACACCCTCAGCGCCATTTGCCGCCGGTTTGCCGTGAGCATGAAAACGGTTTTGCGGCACAACAATTTGTCCAATCCGCATGTCATCAATCCGGGGATGGTGTTGTACATTCCGTTGCGCGGCTGATTATCGCGGCTGTTGCTGGGTCACGCAATGAATGGAGCCGAGGCCGCTCACCAGCGGCGTGCATTCGATGCCGATGACTTTTCTGCCCGGGAAACAGCCGCTGATGATGTCCAGTGCGAGGCGGTCATTGGCAGCGGAATACACCGGTACCAGCACGACGCCGTTGGCGATGTAAAAATTCGCGTAACTCGCGGGGCTGCGGCCAAACGGGCCGCTGACGGCGCGGTCGGGCATGGGCAGTTCGATGATTTCAAACGGCTGACCGTCAGCGTCGCGGAAAGTTTTCAGTTTTTGCAAATTATTTTGCAGAGGCTCGTGGTTGGTGTCGGACTTGCGCGGCTCGACCACGGTCAGGATTTTGTTTTTGGCAACGAAGCGCGTGATGTCATCAATATGCCCGTCCGTGTCGTCGCCCTCGATGCCCTCGTCGAGCCACAACACTTGCCGGACGCCGAGGAATTTTTTCAAGTTCGCCTCGATTTGCGCCGCTGACAGTGACGGGTTGCGGTTCGGGTTGAGCAAACATTGTTTGGTGGTGAGCACGCTGCCGCTGCCGTTCACGTCAATCGAGCCTCCTTCCAAAACCATGTCGTGGGCGATGACGGGGAAGCCGAGCATGCTCCCGCCGCGCGTGGGAATCTGATCGTCAGCGTCCCACGGGCCGTATTTTTTGCCCCACGTGTTGAAGACGAAATCGTGGGCGATGAGTTGCGGCTGACGGTCAGCGGCGCGCGCCTTGAGGAAAATCGGCCCCGCGTCGCGCATCCACGAGTCGTTGACGGGAATGGTGACGATTTTCAAGTTGGCGAAATTCACGCCGCTGACGCTGAGCCGCTGGTGGATTTGTCCGGCGACTTGACAATCAGCGGCGAGCAGGATGACGCGCTCGCCGACCGTCAGCGCCGCAATCATTTGCGTGTAAACGTCACGAACAGCGTCGAGGTCTTCCGGCCAGGTCTCCGCATTCACCGGCCAGGCGAGCCAGGTCGCCTCATGCGCCGCCCATTCCGCCGGCATGAAATAATCGTCAAAATTGATGCTCATAAACTTAATCAATAAACCGCCGCGTGAGGTCGCCGTAAGCGTCAGTCCGCCGGTCACGCAGGAACGGCCAGTGCGTCCGCGTGCGGTCAATGTCAGCGAGGTCAAGCTCGACCACGCGCGTTTCCTCGCGGTCATGCGCCGCTTCGCACAGCATCTCGCCGAACGGGTCGCACGCGAACGAGCCGCCCCAAAATTCCAAGCCGTTTTCCCTGCCGACACGGTTGACGCTGACGACGAACACGCCGTTGGCGATGGCGTGGCTGCGCTGGATGGTGCGCCACGCATCGTGTTGCGCGCGGCGGATTTCCGGTTGCTCACCGTCAGCCCAGCCAATGGCGGTCGGGTAAAACAGAATGTCAGCGCCGCGCAACGCCGTCAGCCGCGCCGCCTCGGGGAACCACTGGTCCCAGCACACCAGCACGCCGACGCGCCCGTGCCGGGTGTTGAACACCTTGAAGCCCTGGTCGCCGGGCGTGAAATAAAATTTTTCATAAAACGCCGGGTCGTCTGGAATGTGCATTTTGCGATAGGTGCCGAGCAACTGACCGTCAGCGTCCAGCACGGCGGCGGTGTTGTGATATAATCCTGGCACGCGTTTTTCAAACAAACTGGCGATGATGACCGCGCCGGTTTCCTTGGCGACCGCTGACAGTGACGCGGTGCTCTCGCCGGGAATGCTCTCCGCCAGCGCGAAGTTTTGGTGGTCCTCGGTCACGCAAAAATAATCGCTGCGGAACAACTCTTGCAGGCAGATGATTTGCGCGCCGTCAGCGGCGGCGGCGCGGCACTGGGCGGCGGCTTTCGCCAGATTTTTTTCCGGCGCGCTGGCAAACTGCACGATGCCAACCTTGACGATGTTTTGCTTGGACATGCCCAAGATGGTTGACGCGAATTGGGATTAACGCAAGCAAGAATTCAGTCCGGCCCCGCGCTATTCCTCCGCCGGACCGTTGAGCAGTTCGTAAAGCTTGGCCGCCGCGGCCGGCCGCTGACCGTGACCGTTGGCCAGATTCAGCGCACTGAAGTCCGCGCCGTATGCCCGGCGGTTGGCGTCGTGGTCGAGGCGCAGGGTGCTGTCGCCGACTGTCGCGCCGCCGTACACGCCGTCGGACTGAGTGTAGACATACACGGCGGGCTGCTCATCGTCAGCGTGCTCAACCGCGTAATCGGGGCCGGCCGCGCCCTGGGTGCCGGCGTTCCATTTCACGCCGCTGTTGCTGAGGAATTCGATGATGGCGGACTCGGAATTCAGGATGAACACGAAGTTGATTTTTTCATAGCCGATTTGCGCGCCGAAGGAGCCGCCGCTGAGGGTGAAGGCGATGGGCGCTGACCATGACGGGCCGAGCGCGCCGCGGGTGCGGGTGATGACCACGCCCTCGCCCCGCGACCCGCCAAAGATGAAGCCGCCGCGCCCGACGCTGACGATGGCGATGCCGCGGGCGTCGTTGATGATTTTTTGCGGGATGGGCTTGGGCGAGGTTTGCCTGGCGAGCAAAATTTCCGTGGCGGCGGCGATGCGTTCGCTGACGGTGGAGCTTGCCCGGACGCCGTCGGTGAATGTCAGCAGGCAGGCGGAGGCCAGAATCAACTTTTTCATAACGGCTGGTAAAACGGATTGTGGCTTTTTTCAAGCGCGACCGTGGTCAGCGGCCCGTGGCCGGGGCAGAGTAGGGTGTCGTCGGGCAGGGTGTAGATGTTTTTCAAATTGGTGGCGAGCGCCTCGTGGTAGGAGACCGCGCCGCCGCCCATGGAGCCTGCGAACAGCGCGTCGCCAACCACGGCGACGGTTTTTTCCAGACCGCTGATGATAAAAGTTGTGCCATCGTCAGCGTGGCCGGTGGTTTGGCGTGTGGTGATGGTCAGCGTGCCGAGGGTGAATTGCGCGCCCCAGTTGAACAGGCTGACGCCGCCCAGGCCGCCGTTTTGGTGAATGTGTACCGTCGCGCCGGTGGCGATTTGGATTTGCGGCAGGCAGTCGAGGTGGTCGCCATGCGAGTGGGTGATGAAGAGGTGTTTGAGGGCGAGTTTTTTTGTGTCGAGAAAATTCAGCACCGCGGCCGGCTGCGTGCCGGTGTCGAACAGCGCCGCCTCGCCGCTGACGGTGTCCCAGATGACGTAGCAATTCACGGTCATGCCGTTGCCGTAGGGTGTGGTGAGTTGGTGGACGCCGACGATGTTGGCGGCGTGGGGGTGCCAGTTTTTTTTGCCGATTTCGACGAGCGCGGCGGGGTTCAGTTTCAGCGCCCTGGCCAGGCGGGGCGCGGCGGCGGCGGAAAATTCCCCGCGCCGCGCGGCGCTGACTTCGTCAACGGTGAGGCCCGCTGACCGTGAGAGTTCCGTGTCCGCGACGCCCAGGCCGCGCATGGCTTTGCCGATGATGTCGCCGTAATTGTCTTCCAGGGGCAGCAGGGGATTATTAAATCATGAAACGCGGTGATTACCCGAAAAAAAATCAGTTATTCCAACGCCGCGATTTTTTGTTTGACGGCCTCCCAGCGGTTGTTTGGAATTTGCGCGCCGATTTGCCGGACAACTTCAGCGCCGAGGATGGCGCCGTGGCGGCCGCTGAGGGTGAGCGGTTTGCCGTTGAGCCAGCCGTGGAGAAAGCCAGCCAGCCATGAGTCGCCCGCGCCGGTGGTGTCCGCAGGGTTTTCGACCGGGTTGGCGGGGATGCGGTGCAGCGCGCCGTCAGCGGCGATGAGGGAGCCTTGTTTGCCCAGGTTGAGCACGGCGATCGGGGTGAGTTTGCTCAACGTCAGCGCGGTTTGGCCGGGGTCGTTTTTGTCCAGGCCCGTCAGCACGGCGGCTTCGTCCTCGTTGGCGACGAGCAGCGTGGCGTATTCGCGCAGCAAGCCCGGCAGCAATTCGCGGTTGGCGGTCACGACTTCGTGCGCGCCGAGGTCGAGGCTGATGGTGCAGCCCGCTTGTTTTGCGCAGCGCAACAAGTGCCGCGCGAGTTCGCGGGTGAACAACAGGTAGCCCTCGAAGTGCGCGTGGCGGCAGGCGGCGAAGTCGCTGACGGTGACATCGGCGGGCGACAGCGTCAGCGAGGCGGCGAGGTCGGTGCGCATCGTGCGTTGCGAGTCCGGCGTGACCAGTGACAGGCAGCGGGCGTTTGGCAGCGCGGCGGTTTTGAAGCGGGAAATGTCAACGCCGGCCTTGCGGAAGTTTTCGCGGAAAAAATTTGCCGCGTTGTCGTTGCCCAGTTTGCCGAGGAATGAGGTTCGCAAACCGAGTTGCGCGGCGCATTGAATGGTGTTGCCCGCCGAGCCGCCGGGGGTTTCCACGGGCGGGGCGGGGAGTTTGGCGAGCAGCGCGCTCATGGTCAGCGAGTCGATGAGTTCCATGCCGCCCTTCGCGCCGCTGACGGTGGCGAGAAATTCCTCCGGCACTTGCGCGACGCTGTCCACCACGGGCGCGCCGACGCCGATTAGGTCAATTTGGGTCATGCGGTCAATTTAGCCGCGGAAGGCGCGGAATGCACGGCAATTTAATGCCGGCGGGGGCGGTCAGGGATTTGGGTCGCCCGTTTTCAGCCGGTGCGAATAGGCGAGGTAAATCACGCCGCCAATCAGCGCCCACAACAGCGTCAGCCCAAGGAACATGGTGGAGCATGCCAGCGCGGTGGCTTCACTGGCCGGCTGGCCGTGACGGGTGACGGTGAAAATCGGAAACAGTGTGACGAAGGCCCATTCACGCAATCCGTGGCCGCTGACGCTGACGGGCAGCGCGATGGCGCACAGCACGATGGAGAAGATGATGGTCATTTGCGCGTAGCCGGCGTCGAGTTCAAACGCGCGGCCGATGAGGTGGCCGGTGCTGAGGACGAAGCCGACGGAGAGCAGGGCGAACGCCGCCGCCGCTGACGTTGAGCGCAAGTTTTTGCCGTGCGCGTGGAAGCCGGCGTAGAGCGATTCAAGAATTTCGCGTTTGGGAACTTTTTGCCACCGGCGGTGGAAAACCGGCGGCAATTTTTGCAACGGGAACAGCCACAAGAACGCAAGGCCGAGGAAGACGCTGACCAGCAGCGCGGCGAGGCCGATGATGATGAGGCGGGCGTCACGGTCAGCGGTGATTTTTTCAAACTGCCACGGGATGAGCAGCAGCGTCATGAACAGAATGGCGGCCAGGCCAAGCACACGGTCGAGCAGCACGGCGAGAACGGCGCGTTCTTTGAGGCTGGGCGTTTGGCGGACGATGTAGTAAGCCTTGATGACGTCGCCGCCGACGCTGCCGGGGAGGAATTGGTTGAAGAATTGTCCAATCATGACGATGAGCCACGTTTGCGAAAGCGCGGGATTGACGCGCTGGACGCGGAGCAGGCAGCGCCAGCGCAACGCTTGCGTGACGGTGCTGACGCCGATGCAAGCGAAGCCCGCGAGGAGCCATTCGAGCCGCATGCTGGCGAGTTCGCGGGCGAAGGCGTGCCAGTCGAGGCGGCGGAAGATGAGCGTCAGGATGATGGCGGTGACGGCGAGTTTGGCGTAGTTTTTCCAGTCTTTCATAAGCGGTTGGTTAGGTTTTGGCGCGCCACCACGCCAGCGAGGCGAGCACTTGCTCGCGTTTGGCGCGGGAGGAAAGTTCAAGGACGCAGACGGGGTCGCTGACCATCAACGGGAGGAATTTTTCAAACGGGATGACGCCGTCGCCGGGGGCGAGGTGGTCGCGGTCAGGGGGGCGGAAGTCTTGCAGGTGGCAGCCGATGAGGCGCGGGAGACGTTGGCGGAACTCGGCCTCGTGGTCGAGGAAGCCGAGGGCGTCCTTTTGCGCGCTGTGGCCGAAGTCGTGCCAGTAGCCGGCGTCGGGAAATTCGTTGAGCACCAGCGGCCATTGGTTTTCGAGCGGGACTTCCTCGACCGCCTCGCGCGACTCGAAACCGAGGCGGATGTTTTTCGCCCGCGCGTGCTCGCTGATGGTCAGCAAGCATTCTTTTAACAGCGGCCAGACGGCGGGGAACAAAGTTTCATGCTCACGGACGGCGGCGATTTTTTTGCGGACATAATCGCGGCTGCCGAGCTGGCCCTTGGCCATCAGCGTCACCAGTTCGCGCGAACAATGCCGCTGACGGAGCGTGCCGAGGTGCAGCACCACCGCCTTCGCGCCGAACGCGGCGGCGTGGTCAATCGTTTCCTTGGTCAATCGCACCGCTGTTTCTCGGCGCGACCGGCGCGGGTCGGTGAATTCATAGCAATTCGGCGACGCTTTGAGAAAGCCCACCGGCAGCGGGCAAAAATTATGCAGGGAGGCGACACGGATGATTTTTTGGTCGAGCGCCTTGAGCAGGCCGGGCCAGAGGCTGTAGCGGATGCCGTGGCTGAGTTCGACGGACGTGAACCCCAGCGCCGCGAGTTCTTCCAGCATGGCCAGACCGTCCGTGTGGCGGGCGGAGTTCCACGAGGTTGAGATGGCGAGGTCGGGCGGGTTCATGTCGGGGGAGATTTTTGCCAACAACCCGCCATGGTCAGCGGCGGGTTGTTGGCAAAGCGATTACAGGGAGAAATTGCCCCAGTAATTGATTTTTGGCTCCTTGGCCTTGCGTTTTTTCCGGTCGCTGGGCTTTTCATAGCTGCGGCGGGCGCGCACTTCGCGCAAGGTGCCTTCGCGGTCGAGCTTTTTTTTCAACCGGCGCAACGCCTTGTCAACCGACTCGCCTTTTTTCAATTTGACATCTGACATAACAATTCACCTCGCTCCCGTTTAAATTTCCCCTTTGAGGGGAGAAAAAGTTTAGGGGGCGACGGGCGTGGTGTCAAACAGTTTGTTTAATTCGCTGACAGTCAGGGTATTAGGCGGTTATTTTTTGTTTTTGCCGGCGTTGTCGTGCCGCTGGCGGTGAAAAATCTTCCACTATTATTTTCAACGGGTATGATCATGCCTGCCCATGCCGAAAAATTTTGTCCATTTGCACACGCACACCGAGTACTCGCTGCTCGACGGGGCTTGCCGCATCCCCGATCTGGTCGGACGGGCGAAAAGTTTTGAGATGCCCGCGCTGGCGATCACGGACCACGGTAATTTGTTCGGGGCGATTGAATTTTACAAAGCGGCGCAAAAGGCGGGCATCAAGCCAATCATTGGTTGCGAGATGTACATGGCGCCGGGGCGCCGTGCTGACCAGACCTCAAGCGATGGGAAGGACCCGAATTACCATTTCCTGTTGCTCGCTGAGAATGAGGAGGGTTATCGGAATTTGGTCAGGCTGGTGTCGCTGGCGCATTTGGACGGGGTTTATTTCACGCCGCGCATTGACAAAGACGATCTTGCCAAACACGCCGGGGGGCTGATCGGCACGAGCGCGTGCCTGAGGGGGGAAATCGCGCAGGCGGTGCTGGCGAGGCGGATGCGGGACGCGGAGCGGTCGATTGACGATTTCAGGCAAATCCTTGGCGCGGAGAATTTTTTTCTGGAGCTGAACAATCAAGGAACGGCTGAGCAGTTGCTGGTTATTGAGGCGTTCCGGGAGTTGTCGAAAAAGACCGGCGCGCCGCTGCTGGTGGCCAACGACGTGCATTACGTCGCCAAGAATCACGCCGCGGCTCACGAAATTTTGTTATGTCTTCAGACCGGCGCGAAGCTGGCGGACGAACACCGGCTGCGCTATCCGTCGCATGAATTTTACCTCAAGAGCCAGGAGGAAATGAGCGAGCTGTTTCACGAGTTTCCGGAGGCGCTGGACAACACGCTGACGGTGGCGGAGCGGTGCAACTTGCCGCTGACATTCGGTGTTGACAAATTCCCGTCCTACACGCCGCCGGAAGGAAAGACGCGCGAGGAGTATTTCCGCGATTTGTGCGAGGCGGGGATGGCGAAGCGTTATGGTTCGCGCGCTGACACTCAGGACCTCCGCCAGCGCATGGAGTATGAAATCGAGGTCATCACCAAGATGGGCTTCATCAGCTACTTCCTGATTGTGTGGGATTTCATTCACTATGCGAAGTCGCGGGGAATCCCGGTGGGGCCGGGGCGCGGCAGCGCGGCGGGGAGCATCGTGGCGTATTTGATGGAGATCACGGATCTTGACCCGGTGCGGTACAACTTGCTGTTTGAGCGATTCCTGAATCCCGAACGAATTTCACCGCCGGACGTGGATGTGGATTTTTGCCCCAACGGGCGCGAGCAAGTGATCCAGTATGTGCGGCAAAAATACGGCGAGATGGCGGTGGCGCAAATCATCACCTATGGCACGCTCGGTGCGAAGATGGCAATTCGTGACACGGGGCGGGTGATGGGGATGTCGTTTTCGGAGGTGTCGAAAATCGCCGACTTGATTCCAAGGGAGCTGAACGTCACCATTGGCAAGGCGCTGGCAGAGCACCCGAAGGAAGAGGACGTCAAGTTCCGCTCGCCGGAGTTGCAAAAATTATACCGCGAGGATGACCGCACCAAAGAGTTGCTTGACAATGCCATGGCCTTGGAGGGACTCTCACGGCAGACGGGTACGCACGCGGCGGGCGTGGTCATCAGCGACCGCGATTTGACCGAGTTCCTGCCGCTGACGCGGGACGACCACGGCGGCATCATGACGCAATACGACATGAACGCCGTCGGCGAACTCGGCTTGCTGAAAATGGATTTTCTCGGCTTGAAAACGCTGACAGTGATTCAGGACTGCCTGAATCTTATCGAGCAATCCTCCGGACAGAAACTTCTGCGCGAGGACATTCCCATCGACGACCAAAAGACCTTCGACCTGCTCAACCGCGCGCAAAATGTCGGCGTGTTCCAAGTCGAGTCCAGCGGCATGCGCGACATGTGCCGGCAGTTCGACATCCGCAGCATCGACGACATCATCGCCCTCATCGCCCTGTACCGTCCCGGCCCGATGGATTTGATTCCGCAATACATCAAACGCAAGAAAGGCCAGGAGCGACCCGAATACTTGCACCCGCTGCTGGAGCAGGTTTCCGCCGACACGTATGGCATCATGATTTACCAGGAGCAAGTCATGGCGGCGGCGCGCGTGCTGGCGGGTTACACGCTGGGTGGCGCGGATTTGCTGCGGCGCGCGATGGGCAAGAAAAAAGTCGAGGAAATGGCGCGGGAGCGCGCCAAGTTCATCGACGGTTGCGAAAAATTCAACCGCATCCCCCCCAAGCTGGCGGGCGAGATTTTCGACTTGCTGGAAAAATTCGCCGGTTACGGTTTCAACAAGTCTCACAGTGCCGCCTACGGCTTGGTGTCCTATCACACGGCCTATCTCAAGGCCAACCACTCCGTGCAATTCATGGCCGCCTTGTTGTCCAACGAACTGGACAACACCGAAAAAATCGCCATCTTCGTCGAAGAAGCCAGAAAACTGGGCATCCGCATCCTCGGCCCCTCGGTGAACCACAGCGAGATTACCTTCAGTATTGAGTTAAACACCATCCGCTACGGCCTGGGCGCGGTGAAAAACGTGGGCTTGACCGCCGCGCAGGCGATTATCGACACGCGGCGCAACCAAGGCCCCTTCACCTCATTGGAAGACTTGTGCCGCCGCGTGGACTACCGCCACTACAACCGAAAAACCCTCGAAAGCCTCATCCGCAGCGGCGCGTTTGACGACATTGAGCCGAACCGCGCCCGCGCCTTTGCCCAAGTCACCGTCGCCCTCGCGCAATCCGCCTCCCTGACGAGGGAACGCGAAAGTAGGCAGGCCTCACTATTCGGCATTGAGGAAACCGCTCCCACTCTGGCGCACAAAATCTCCGTCCATCTTGAGGACTGGCCGCAACGTCAGCGGCTGGACGGGGAA
>JAITHY010000226.1 GCA_031279715.1 Verrucomicrobiales bacterium
CGATTGAGAAAGTGATGCTTTATCCCGCCCCGCGCCCACGAGCAACCCGCCAAGAACAACGCTGACAATCAGCCCAACGGACAACGGGTGCAAACTGACCGTCAGCGGCACAGCAGCCCAAACGGGAGCTGGCGTTGGAATCTGAATGTCGATTCAGCCCTAGTCGGTGTGGCGAGTTCAGACAACCTCAAACGCCAAAATTCCCGCCAATTTTATATTCCTGGCGTTTTCTCATCCACACGCTTCATCATGATTAGCCCCAGCGACAGCGCCGTGCCGGTGAGCAGCAGCGTCCATGTCGCGGGTTCGGGGATGACCATCAGCGCGCCGTTGCCGGTGAATACGCTGACGCTGAGCAGGTTGTTTAATTCAGCGACGGTGTAGGCTTGGTTGAAATTTAGGCCGCTGACAGTGAGTTGGTTGAACAGCAAACGGTCAATGACAGCGGTGCCGTCGTAGTTCAAATCCACAGCCGCGCCGCTGTTGACGAACAAACCGCCGACGCTGCCGAGGGCGCCGCTGTCGTCCAGTTTCAAGACGCCGGCGCTGACGGTGACGTCGCCGGTGTAAGTGTTCGCGCCGCCCAGCAACAGCGTGCCGCCGCTGACGGCGAGACCGCCCGCGCCGTCGAGAACGCCGCTGAGGGTGATGGTGTTCGCGCCGCCGTCGAAGGTGACGCCGCCGCCCAGCGTCATGTTCAGCGCGGATGACCAGTCAGCGTCAGCGGCGACGGTGCCGCCGGTCAGCAGGATGGACGGGGTCAGTCCGGTCGTGTTGTTCGCCAGCCTGAGACCGTCGGCGCCCAGCCGCAACAAGCCGCCGCTGACGGTGAGCGCGGCGGTGGCGCTGGCGGTGAAGTTGACATTATCAGCGCCGAACTGCACGCCCCGCGCGCGCACTTCCGCGCTGCCGCTGACCGTCAGGATTCCCGTCGCGCCCGCGCCGCCCGCCACCACGATGGCGGTGCCGCTGCTGTTCACCAAGCCGCCGCGCGCGTTGAGTTCGCCGCGCTTGGCGGAGCCGACGATGATTTGCCCCCACGTGTTGTTGCCGTTGACGGTGGTGATGGTGCCGCCGCTGACGATGAGCCTGCCGTTGCCGTTGGCGCCGTTGCCAATGTTGATGCCGCTGAAGCCGTTGTTGTTGCCGGTGAGCAGGCCGCCCTTGACCGTCAGCAAGCCTTCCGCGTTGTCGCCGACGGATGTCCAGCCGCGCGACGCGAGTGTCGCCGAGGTTACCACGGTGCCGGCGGTTTCATTGGCGGCGTCGCCGATGTTGTAATGCACCGCGTTGCTGATGTAGACGCCGCCGCGATATTCCAGCGTGGCGGTGCGTCCGACAGCGGCGCGGTCAGGGACGCCGGCCATTGCCTCCACGTAAGCGTAGACGCTGCCGTAGGCGTAGAGGAAATACTGGTTGTCGCCCAGCGCGGCGGTGGTGTTCAACACGATGCTTTGGTTGGGCGTGAAGTAGAACACGCGGCGGGTGTTGAGTTGCTGGTTGTTGAACGTGACCGTGGCGGGGGAAGCCGCTTTCATGTTGATGCCGAAGTTGTTGTTGGCGGACTCAAACGCCAGCTTGCCGCCGCTGAACGTGTAGCCGTCCCGCGTGAACGTCAGCGCCCCGCCGTTAATGGGGCCGCTGACGGTGATGTTGCCCGCCGCGTCCGCGCCGCTGCCGAAAATCGCCTCGTGGTCAACGGTGTTCAGCCACGGGGCATTCTCAGCGGCGCTGTCCAGCCAGTTGCTGCCGGTGCTGTTCCAAGTGCCGGCGCCGTTTTGCGCGCCCTCCGTCAGCGGGTTGGCGTCCCAGTAAAAACTGTCCGCCCGCGTGATGTTCAGCGTCAGCGCCGCGAAGCCCAGCAACCATGCGCCGGCGCGCCAGCCCCTGTTTGTCCTCTTCATTTTTATTTGCATTTTTTCCTCCTGATTGTTCCTTGCCAACCAAACTACGCCGCCGCCGCGCAGTCTGCCTAGTCCCCGTTTGGGGACATTGCCCGCCGCCGTTTTTTGCCGCTATAATGCCGCCGCTGAATGTCACCAAAACTCACCGCCCCGCTGTTGCTGTGCCTGCTGAACTGTCTCGCCGCGCAGAGCGCGCCGCCGCTCGTCACCGTCAGCGTGGACGGCAAAGCACTGTCCGGGCCGGCGGACTTTTCCCTGCCCCACTCATACCGGCAACTGTCGTTTCACATTGAAAACAGCCCCGCTGACCGTGACGCGCTGCAACGCTTTCGCTACCGGCTGGAGGGCGTGGATGACGGCTGGCGGGAAGACCGCTCCAACGCGCTGTTCTACGCCGGCTTTTACAACGCTGACGGTGACCGCATTTCTTTGTGGCAGCATGATGTTTCCGGCCAGAGCGCGGGCTGGGTCTTCACGCCGGACAATTCTTCGTTCACGCACCGCATGAAAACACTGACCGTGCCCGCTGACGCCCAGTCCGTCAAGTTCTCCGTCTCCACCGCCGGGCAGCCCACCGGCGTGGGCGTCTTCATCGTCACCAACGTCGCCGCCGTCCTCTCCGCGCAACAACCGCCGCTGCGCTTCCCCTCGTCGCAATGGCTCGCCGACGGCACCCGCCCCAGCATGGCGCTGTTGCTGACCTTGCAAAACAATCCCACCCTCGACCGCGCCCTGTCCATTTGGGACGCCGACACCATAGGTCACGCCGAGTGGCGCACCAGGGACGGACTTAAAGTGAGACCCGGTCAAACTTTCACCGTCGAATGGGACGAGCTTTACAACCTCGGCTTCGGCATTCCCCTGAACAAAAATTATTCCCAATTGCGCCCGGGTCATTACCGGTTTCTCGCCCAGCGCCTCGACATTCTCGACCAGCCGGTGGACCGGCCCGCCGTCGTGCTGCTGCAAATCGCGCCGCCGTTCTGGCAGTCGGGATGGTTCATCGCGGTCGTGAGCCTGGCCGGATTGGGCGCGGCGCTGGCGGTTTTTCGTTATTATTTATGGCGCAAACTTCAGCGTCAGCGCGCTGACTTTCGCCTGATTGAACAGGAGCGGCTGCGCATCGCGCAAGATTTGCACGACGACTTGGGCGCGCGCATGACGCACATGGCGCTCATCAGCGCGCAAGCCAAAACCGGACTCGCTGACAGTCAGTGCCGCGCCAGCCTGCTCGAAATTTCCAGCTTGATGAAAGAGTCCGTCGCCGCCCTGTCGCGCACCGTCTGGGCGGTGAATCCCAAGAAC
>JAITHY010000231.1 GCA_031279715.1 Verrucomicrobiales bacterium
CCGAGCCGGTTTTTTTTGCGCCGCAAACACCCCCCGCCAAAACCACACTGTCAGCGGCGCGGGTCTCCGCCAGCAAATCCCCAATTATCATTTTATTTTTCATCTAAACATCGCGCTCCCGCAAAGTTACAAGTCCGCTGAATTACATTGGCAACCCCTTCGTAATCAATAAACTATTCACATGTCCACGCCGCTGACCGTCAACAACTACAAAGCCTTGCGCCTGATGTCCCGCCCCGCGCGGCAGACGCTGGATGCGCTCCTGCAAGCCGCCGCTGACGCTCACCTCAACTTGGCAACTTATTCGCCAACCCGCGCCGTCATCGTCAGCGCCGACGGCTACGATCCTCTCTCCGCCGAACTCCGCGCCGCTGACGCTGACCTCAATTATCCCCAACTTCGCCGCAACACCAACCCGCTCTGGCTGCTAAAAATCCTGCCGAACATGCCCGCATCCCACTTCGCCATCCTCACCAAATCAGGCGCCCCCAGCCACACCGTCGCTGACCGCGCCCAAGCCGCGCAACTCGCCCGCTCCCTCATCAGCAGCGGCGAAGCCGACACCGTCCTCCACGCCGATATCCCCACCGTCAGCGCCACAATTTTTTCCGTGTGCTCCACACCCTCCGTGAGCTAAAGTAACCGCATGATTTTCGATGAAATTCTCTCCAGCGTGAAAGACGAAATCGCCGCGACACTGAACATGAAAAAAGACGACATCGCTGACGGCGCACTCCTGGTCGGCGGCCTGGGCGCGGAGTCCATTGATTTCATCGACCTCACTTTTCGCCTCGAAAAACGCTTCCAACTTGAAATCCCCGAGGGCGAATTGTTCGAGTCCGACGCGCATCCCGCCGTGACGCTGACAGTCATCGCTGTCGCCGAGTATATCTTCAACAAACTCGCCGTCGAATCGTGAAGCCGCGCGTCATCATCAGCGGCATCGGCATCGTCTCGCCCTATGGCATCGGCATGGAAATTTTCCGGCAAAATATTCGCCGGGGAAAATCCGCCGTCCGTCCCCTTGCCCACTTGCCTCACCCCGGCGCGCCGGTCTCGGCGCCGCGCTTCAACGTCAGCGGCAAGGCGGCGCAAATGGCCCTGACGGCGGCGCGGGAGGCATGGACGGACGCCCGCGTCCCCGCTGACAGTCGCGCCGCGTTATGCTGCTCAATCGGTTGGCACGAAAAACCGGAACCGCAATCGCTCGCTGACGGTGAACAGTTGCTGGCGAACCATTTCCACATCAACGGCACAGTCTTGTCCAACTTCTCCGCCTGCGCCGCGAGCACCATGTCCATCGGCAACGCCTGCCGTCTGCTCGCTGACGGTGACGCCGACTTCGTCCTCGCCGGCGGCGCGGACTCACGCCTGCACACGCTCGGCGCGCTCGGCTACGAATTGCTCGGCGCGCTGGCGAAGGAACTTTGCCGGCCATTCGACCGCGACCGCGACGGCTTCGTCATGGGCGAGGGCGCGGCATTTTTTGTTTTGGAGCGCCATGAACAAGCCCGGCGGCGCGGCGTCAAAATTTACGGTGAAATTTTATCCCACGCCGCCAACTGCGACGCTCACCGGCTCACTGACCCCGATCCGACCGGCAGCGCCGCCGCCGCGTGCATTCGCCTGGCACTCACGCGCGCCGGCTTGCAACCCGATCAACTCGACTATCTCAACGCCCACGGCACCGGCACCGCCGCCAATGACGCCGCCGAAATCAACGCGCTGACACTGGCTCTCGGCGACATCGCCCGCCAACGTCCGATTTCATCCTGCAAGCCAATGTTCGGCCACCTCTCCATGGCGGCGGGGGCCATGGAACTTGCCGCGTCACTGTCAGCGTTGCGCGACGGCGTGCTGCCGCCAACGCTGAACTGCGCGCACCCCGCGTGGGATGGCTTCGACTACGTCCCGCTGACGGCGAGAAAAACCAACGCGCGGATTTTTTTAAAAAACTCCCTCGGCTTTGGCGGGCAAAACGCCTGTTTGGTTGTTGAAGTTTTCCCGCGCAACTTGTAACTTACGCTGTCCATGACGAACTCTAAATTCCCCTGGTCGCTGATCGTGCGCTTCGCCGTCACCGTCGGTGTTCTGGTATTCGTCTATGTCGCCAACCGCGACGGCTGGCCGGAATTTCGCCGCGACTTGCGACACGCACACCCCGCGTGGCTCCTCGCCGCGTTTGCCAGCTACGCGCTCACCAACCTGCTCGGCATCTGGCGCTGGCACATCCTGCTCGACAACTGCGGCGCCCGCCTGCCGTTCGCGCAAACCCTCCGCCTCGCCATGAGTGGCCTCTTCACCAACAACTTCCTTCCCGGCGCGATGAGCGGCGACGTCATCAAAGCCATCTACGCCGCCCGCGCCCAGCCCGCCAAAAAACCCACCGTCATCATGTCCATCGTCATGGAACGACTGCTCGGCTTCGCCGCCATGTTCATCGTCTCAACGGCGCTGATACTGAACCGCTACGACAAGCTTTGCGCCACGCCGCTGACCAACATCAGCGTGCATGTTTATCTCGCGTTATTCGCCGCCGGCATCATTTTGCTGGCGCTGACCAAGTGGACGCGTATCAGCCTCGTCCTGCCGTTCTGGAAAAAACTCCCCTTCCGCTCATGGCTGGCGGAAGCGGGGCAAGCTTACAAAATCTTCATCCGCCATCCCGCCTGCTTTTGGGGCGGCATGGCGCTGTCAGCGTTGGCGCACCTGTTTTTGATTCTGGTGTTTTATTTCATCTCGCTGGCGCTGACAATGAACCTTAACTTCTTTGACCTCACCGCCGTGCTGCCGTTCATCGCCATCCTGACCATCATCCCCGCCACCATCAACGGCTTCGGCATCCGCGAGATTGCCTTTCAAGAATTTTTATTGTTCGCCGGCATGACCGCCACCTCATCAACCGCGCTGTCCCTCTGCGGCGGCTTCATCATCATCGCCTTCGGACTGCTCGGCGGGCCGGTTTACCTGCGTTACCAAACCATGCCCGCTCAAAAATTGCCAAATCATTCCCGCTGACACTCTCCCCGCGCCAAGATTTTTCTCAAACACCCGCCGCGCCGCCGCGCCATATCGCTCACGAACAGCGGCGTCCGCCAGCAATTCGCTGACGGTCACCCGCAATTCCGCCGCGTCGCGCACTTGAATCAACGCGCCTTCCCTCACGAACAGCGCCGCCAACCGCGCGAAGTTCTGCGTATTCAACCCCACCACCACCGGCTTGCCCGCGCGTGCCGCCTCAATAAAATTTTGCCCGCCCTTGCCGCATAAACTTTTGCCGACAAAGTTCACCGTGCCCAGTTCATACAACGAGCGCAGGACTCCGGTCATGTCCGACAGCAGCACGTCCGGCGCCACGGTCAGCGTCGCCGTCAATTCACTTTGCCGCGCCACGCTGACATTGAACTCGCGGCACAATTCCGCAATCTCCCCGCTCCGCTCAAAATGCCGCGGCGCGAGCACCAGCCGCAAATCCGGAAAAGTTTTTTTCAACTCCGCAAACAATTCCAAAAAAATCCGCTCCTCACCCGCGAAGGTGCTGCCCGCCAACACCACACGGTCAGCGTCCCGCCAGCCAAGTCGCGCCCGCAATCGCTCCGCCAGGCCGCTGTCCGTCACCGCCAGCTGCGCCACGTCAAACTTCATGCTGCCCGCGTTGAAAATCGCATGCGCCGGAAAACCCGCGCCTACCAGCCGCGAAACCTCCTCCTCATTCTGCGCCACAATCAGCGACAGTCTGCTCAAAACCGGACGCGCCATTTTTTTGAATTTTACAAACCGCCCATACGACCTGTCCGACAGCCGCGCGTTCAGCAACCAAACCGGAACGCCACGGTCAGCGGCCTGCCAAACATAATTCGGCCAGATTTCCTGCTCCATCAAAATTAGCAGGCACGGACAAATCCGCTTGAATGCCCGGCTCACGGTCAGCCATAAATCCACCGGATTATAAAGCAATACCAAATGTTCATCCTCCAACCGCCGCCCGACTTCCCGTCCCGTCACCGTCGTGGTGGTGATGACAATGTCCAAATCCCCGCGCCGCGCCCGCAATTCCCGCGCCAACACCGACGCCAGCATCATCTCACCAACGCTGACAGCGTGAATCCAAACGGGATTTTTCAACGCCGCCAACCGAGCCGCCAACTCATCCGAATAAATCCCCAGCCGTTCCCCAAACGCCCGGCTTGCCCGTCCGCGCCTCCACATCCGCCACAAGTAGTACGGCGCCGCCAGCGCGAGGGCAAATGGAAAAACAATGTTGTAAAAAAGCCTGATCATAAGCGCACGGTATTGTCACGCGCGCGGATGCGCTTGACGATAACTTTTTTTCAACCGCTCCGCCGTGACTTGCGTGTACACTTGCGTCGTGGACAAATTTGCGTGGCCGAGCAACTCCTGCACCCCGCGCAAGTCCGCGCCGTGGTCGAGCAGGTGCGTGGCGAAAGTATGTCGCAGCTTGTGGGGAGAAATTTTCACATCCAACCCCGCGTAAACCAAATACCGTTTGAATAAAATTTGCACCATTCGCGCCGTCAGCGGCGAGCCGTTCGGACTGACAAACAGCGGCTCGCACAAGCGCAGTCGCTCAGGCAGTTGCTCTCGGTACTCGCGGAGGGCCGCCAGCGCCGGCTCGCCGAGGATGACCATGCGCTCCTTTCTCCCCTTGCCCACGACACGGGCGAATTTTTCGCGGAAATTCACATCGCGCAATTTCAATCCGACCAACTCGCTGACACGCACCCCGGTGCTGTAGAAACATTCCAAAATCGCCGTGTCGCGCAAATACTGCCACTTCGCCAGCCGCCGCCCGCGTCCACACTGTTTTCTCTGCCGCCGTTCTTTCCACAACGCCAGCGGTGAGGACAAAAATTTCAGCGCCTGTTCCTCGCTCATGAACAGCGGCAAGCGTTTGTTTTTCGACGGCAATTGCAAGTCGCGCAACGGATTTTCCCGCGTGTGCCCAACCCGTGTCAAAAATTTGTAAAATGAGCGCAACGCCGAGAAACGCAACCGCACCGACGCCGGACTGAGCCGCTGCCGCACGGAAAGTTGATACAAGTATCGGCGAAAATCCGTCACCGTCAGCGCACGCCAGTTTTTATCCGCCAACAATGCACTCGCCTCCCGCAACGTTTGCCCGTAATTCCTCAGCGTCAGCGGCGAAAAACCCTTGCTGACGGTCAGGTGTTGCAAAAATTCCACCGCCCATTCTTGCGGTTCAAGGTAGGCGGGTTTTGTCTCCGGTTCCATGAAAACTAACCGAGTGTTTTTCTGGCTGTTTTCCTGAACGATTTGCGCGGTCTCGCCTCGCGCGGAGGAAATTCAAACGTGGTTTTGCCGTCAGACTTCAATACCAGGCGCGCCTTGAAT
>JAITHY010000237.1 GCA_031279715.1 Verrucomicrobiales bacterium
GCGAACGATGCTGCGAACCGGCTACGTCAACGGCGACGGCTTCACCAGTGAGTTGAGTCCGGGCTATCACCGCTACCCGTTCATCGGCATGATGCGGGCGGCGGGCGTGGCGCGGCGCGCTGGGATTGATTTTTACCGCGAGCAGCGCTTCAAGGCGATGTTCGACCTGCCGCTGAAAATCATGCTGCCGGACTTGACGCTGCCGCGGCTGAACGACGGCGGCAGCGTCAGCCTCGCCAGCGAGGAGTGGGTGTCGCTGTACGAGGAGGCGTCGTCGTGGTACGGCGATGAAAATTATCTCGCGCTGCTGAACATGATTTACCGCGCGGGGTTGAAGCGGAACAGCATCGCCGCGTTGTTGCACGGCCGGAAAGAATTGCCGCCGCTGACGCTGATCCTCGGCGAGTCACAATTTTTGCCGCACTCCGGCGCGGCGATGCTGCGGAGTCCGCTCAACGACTGGAACTTGTACTTGAAAAACGACCGCGGCGAGTCCGGTCACCGCCATCCCGACGCGCTGAACATGCTGCTGTTCGCCAACGGCGAGGAGGCGTTCCCAGGCACCGGCTCGCCGCTGTATGGCGACGCGGCGTATTTGCAATGGTACACCCAGACCATCGCGCACAACACGCTGACGCTCAACACCGCCAGCCAGCGTTTGCGTCCGCTGAAAAAAGCGCCCGAACTTGGGTTGTCGCACTGGGGCGTCAGCGCGGCACAGGCGGCGGCGGAGCAACCGCCCGCGTTGCTGCGCCGGACGCTGGTGATGACCCCGCGCGCCATCGTGGACATTTTCCGCGTCACCTCGCCGGAGACCGTCAGCGTCGCCGACTGGACACTGCACCTCAACGGCGCATTGTCCGCTGACGCTCACGCCGAAAAATCCGCTGATGCTCTCATCCCCGCCGACCGTCTCACCGCCCTGCAAAGCGCGAAGCAATACTGGCCGCACCAGGGTTACAAATACCTCACCGACTTGATGGCCCTGCCCGCTGACCGTGACCTCCACGCCACGCTGACACAACCCAAAGGCGGCAAAGTTGACATCTGGCTCGCGCCGGCCATCAGCGGCGGAAAATTGTACCGGGCGAACGGCCCCGGCATTGAGTCCGGGCAAAAAATGCCGCTGTTGCTGCAACGCCGCGAGGAGCTGACCGGCAGCGTGTTCACGGCGGTTTACGCGCCATATCAACACCGGCCGACGGTGAGGTCTGTGCGTTTTCTGACTCCGTCAACGTCAGCGGAACAAACTGCCGTCGAAATCACCCACCAGCACGGCAAAGATCTCATCCTCAGCGCCGCTCCGCCGCAAAAATTTTCCCAGGGCGGCGCGACATTGGACGGCGCGCTCGGTTGCGAAATCCAACACGCTGGCGGTCAGCTTGTCCTGCTGAGGGGTCGCGAGTGGAAAAGCATCGGCTTGGAAATTACCTTGGCGGAAGCTGGAGAAATTATCATCAACCTCAGCGGCAGCGAACCTCAAATCCACAACGCTGGCAACCAATCTGTCAAAGGCATAATCAAAATCAATGGTCGGGAAAAAACATTTGCCACGCCGCCGGCAAGGTAAATTTGTTCATATCCAGTGGTTTGGGCAACTATGGACCGTCAGCGACTTCTCATCCATTGTCAGCGAGGAAATTTCGTTTAAATAGCAGGGGAATGCGGCAAAATTGAGATTTCTGTGAATAACGTCCCAACAACTCACCTTGCATTTTGTTATTTTATATAACAGATATTGTGCGAAATAATAAATCAATGGGAATAGTTCATTACATGCGCATTGAATGGTTATTGAATGAATCCCCACCGCTTGGTAAATGGCCAATACACCACCAGCGCGGTGCCGACCAGATTTTCGCGCGGGACATATTTCCAATAACGGCTGTCGAGACTGTTGGCGCTGTTGTCGCCCATCGCCCAGAATTTATCGGCGGGGATGGATATCTCAGCGTCAGCGTTGCCAAGCCAACCCATGGAAAAATAGCCGTTGTAGCCGTTTTGTTTCGAGTAGATGCGGTCAATGGCGGAGCTGTGCAAGATTTCGCCGTTGGAATAAAGGTACGGCGGGTCAATCCGCAATGTGGCGCCGGGGATGCCAACGCAGCGCTTAATGTAGTATTGTGTGATGCCGCGTGTCTGGTTATGCAAACCCGCGATGCCTTTGGTCGTGAAAACAAAGACTTCCCCTTGCCTCGGCAGACGGAAGTTATAGGCGACTTTGTTGACGAATAGATGGTCGCCGGCGTCCACGGTAAAACTGGCGATGGTTTCGCCCTTTCGAAATGTCGTGTTTGCCAGACGAGCGGCTAACAGCGAGGCGAGAGTTGATAGTTCGTTGTTGGGAATTCCTTGCTGAATGGCCAGCGCGCGGATGGTGTTTTCGTAATCCGTCCACAAGGTAAACTCTTCACCGGCGAAACGCACCTTGGTCGTGCCGATGAACAGAAAACTCGCGCCAGGTTTGATGCTTTCGATGCGACCGTCAGCGGGCGCGGTCAGTGCGTGGTAAGAACGTCCGCCGACGGCATAGTTGAAGAGTTGTTTTAACGGATTTGGCTTTGGCGTGTTGGTCGGTTCGCGGTAAATGCCCCACAGAGTCGGCTTCATCGAATCGGTTGGAATTTTGAATGGCTGGACAAAATAACAACGCAAGGCAAACGCCACTATCAGCGCGACGAAGATCACCTCAATGTTCTCCGCCCATGGATTTGACTTTGTGCAACCGGCCCAGAGTTTTTCCAGTCGCGCGGGTGTTTGCTCGAAAAGCAGCTTGGCGGTGGCAGTGTCAAGTTTACCGTCAGCGGCGTGTTGCAGGTCCGTTTTTAACAACCGAACCTTTTCCAAATCATTGGGGTCCAACAAGTCACGTGAGTAGTTCCACTTTTTATGCAGGAACTGTAAAAAGTTTTTTGCTTCCTTCTTGATTGACATAAAAAGTGCCTTAAGTGGTTAATTGGAAGACTTTAACACTTCAAGGAAGGCCTCTTGCGGGATGTTGACCTTGCCGAATTGTTTCATTTTCTTTTTGCCTTCCTTTTGTTTTTCCAGCAGTTTGCGCTTGCGGGTGATGTCGCCGCCGTAGCATTTGGCGATGACGTTTTTGCCCACGGTTTTCACGTCCTCGCGGGCGACGATTTTGCCGCCGATGGCCGCTTGCAGAGCGACTTTGAACAACTGCGGCGGAATGACTTCCTTCAGTTTTGCGGTGATTTGGCGTCCGCGCGACGCGGCTTTATCGCGGTGCACGATGGTGGAAAAGGCGTCCATCGGCTCCTCGTTGACAAGAATATCAAGTTTCACCAAGTCCGAGGCGCGGTAGGGTGCGAATTCGTAATCCATCGAGCCGTAGCCGCGGGTCAAGCTTTTGATTTTGTCGTTGAAATCGACCAGAATTTCATTAAGCGGGATGTCGATTGTCAGCATGACGCGGCGGCTGTCGAGGGACTCGGTGTGCAGACACTCACCGCGTTTGTCGCGTACCAGTTGCAGAATATCGCCGATGCATTCGCCGGGTATCATGATGAACGCCTTGACCATCGGTTCCAAAATTTCCTCGATGAACGTCGGGTCGGGCATGAAGGTCGGGTTGTCCACCTCAATGATTTCGCCATTGGTTTTTTGGACTTGAGAGACGACGCTGGGATACGTGGAGATGATGTCCATCTCATATTCGCGGCGCAGACGCTCCTGCACAATTTCCATGTGCAGCAAACCAAGAAATCCGCAGCGGAAGCCGAAGCCCAGGGCGACGGAGTTTTCCTGGATGAACGTCAGCGCCGAGTCGTTGAGTTGCAGCTTGCCGAGCGCCACTTTCAACGCCTCGAAGTCGGCGCTGTTGATGGGGTAGATGCCCGCGAAAACCATCGGGTGAATTTCCTTGAAGCCGGGCAGCGGCTCCTCCGCCGACTGGACGCTGCTGGTGATGGTGTCGCCGATTTTCAACTCGGCGGTGGTCTTGATGTTGGCGACGATGTAACCGCTGTCCCCTGCCCTGAGTATGTCGGACTTGAGGGGTTTCGGGGTGAAAATGCCAACTTCCTTGACTTCGTATTTTTGATTGGTCTGCATCAGCAGGATGGGCGTGCCGGCTTTCAATTCACCGCTGAAGACCCGCGTGTAGGCGACGACGCCGCGGTAGGTGTCGAATACGGAATCGAAGACCAGCGAGCGCAGTTTGTGATCCGTCATGGTCAGCGGCGGCGGGACGCGCTGGATGACCGCCTCCAAAATGTCATCTATGCCAATGCCCGCCTTCGCGCTGGCCAGGATGGCTTCCTCGGCGGGAATGGCGAGGATTTCTTCAAGTTGCTGCCTGGCTGCCTCGACATTGGCGTTGGGCAGGTCAATCTTGTTGATTACGGGAATAATCTTCAGTCCCTGTTTTGCCGCGAGGTGATAGTTGGCGACGGTCTGCGCCTCAACACCCTGCGCCGCGTCGATGAGCACAACCGCCCCCTCGCACGCTGACAGTGAGCGGGACACCTCGTAGGTGAA
>JAITHY010000099.1 GCA_031279715.1 Verrucomicrobiales bacterium
AACACCGTCCGCCCAAACTTGGACGGCGCGCGCGCCGAGTTGGGCGGCGGCATCGTCTGGCAAATCGACGAGTCCAACCAACTCCATCTCGACTACGAGGCCAGCTTCGGTGACAAGTACGACAAACCGTGGGGCCTGACCGCCGGCTTCCGCCACCAGTTCTAAGCAGACAATTTCCCGTTGGCGGTGGGTTTCAAGTTCTCCCTTGTCCCGCCGCCGCCACGGTGACAAGGTCAGGGGCGATTTCGCAAGGGTCGCCCCTGATTTTTTTATTTAACGCAATATGTTGCGGAATGAAATTTTTTTTGCTATAAATGGTTGGTCATTCAAACTGGCGCGTAACAGAAAATTATGCAACAACCTGTTCATGTGGCAATCGTGAGACGCATCAAGCCTGGTTGCGAGGCTGAGTTCCAGGCCGCGGTGCGCGAATTTTTCCGGCAGTCGCTCACGCATTCCGGCATTCTCGGCGCCAGCCTGTTGACGCCGCCCAACGACGACTCGCGTGAATATGGCATTCTGCGCACCTTCGCGGACCGTAAGGAGCGTGATTTGTTTTACGCCTCGCCGTTCTTCGCCGAATGGGAGGAGCGCGTCGCCCCGCTGACGGAGGGTGAGCCGCAGCGTCGAGAACTGAGCGGTCTTGAGGCGTGGTTCCGCGACACCAAAAACCTCCCGCCGCCGCGATGGAAAATGATGCTCCTTACGTGGCTGGCCGTGTGGCCCGTCAGCATGGCGGTGCCTGACTTGTTGAAGCCGATTATCAGCGGCGTGGTTCATCCTGTGATTTTCGCCGGCCTTGCGGCCCTCGGCATTGTGCTGATACTGACTTGGGTGGCGATGCCGGTGTTTGTTTTCCTAACCAAGAAATGGCTTTACCCGCCCAAAAAATAACAATCAAAAGAAAGACCATCATGAATAGTGAAAAAAACGCCGACTTGATATTGTTCAACGGCAAAATCACCACCCTCGACCCAAAATATCCCGAAGCGCGCAATGTCGCCATCAGCGGCGGCAAAATTGTCGGCGTCGACGAAGCGGAGGAATACCGGCGCGGACCGGAGACCAAGTGCGTGGACCTTAACGGCCGGCGTGTTGTGCCGGGTTTGAACGATTCACACTTGCATGTCATCCGCGGCGGGTTGAATTACAACATGGAACTGCGTTGGGACGGTGTGCCGTCGCTGGCGGACGCGCTGAGGATGCTCAAGGAACAAGCGCAACGCACGCCGACGGGACAGTGGATTCGCGTGGTTGGCGGCTGGAGCGAGTTCCAGTTTGCCGAGCGCCGGATGCCCACGCTGGAGGAACTGAACGCCGCCGCGCCGGACACGCCGGTGTTTGTGCTGCATTTGTACTGCCGCGCGATGTTGAACAAGGCGGCGTTGCGCGCCTGCGGGTATACCAAGGACACGCCCAACCCGCCCGGCGGTGAAATTCAGCATGGCGCTGACGGTCAGCCCACCGGTTTACTCATCGCGCGCCCGAACGCGACGATTTTGTACGCGACGCTGGCGAAGGGGCCGAAACTGCCGCCGGAGCATCAGCTTAATTCCACGCGCCACTTCATGCGCGAACTCAACCGGCTGGGGTTGACCAGTATCATTGACGCGGGCGGCGGGTTTCAGAATTATCCCGAGGATTACGCGGTTATTGAGGAATTGCACAAGCGCGGGGAGATGACTCTGCGCATCGCGTACAATTTGTTCACGCAAAAACCCAAGGATGAGAAGGCGGACTTTGCGCGCTGGGTGAGGATGACCGGTCCCGGCGTCGGCGACGATTATTTTCGCTGCAACGGCGCGGGCGAAATGCTCGTGTTCAGCGCCGCTGATTTTGAGGATTTTCTCGAACCGCGCCCCGATTTGCCCGACGGCATGGAGGCGGAGTTGAAGGAAGTGGTCGCGCTGCTGGTGGCGAACAAATGGCCGTTCCGCCTGCACGCCACTTATGATGAGAGCATCACGCGTTTCCTCGACGTGTTTGAGGAGGTGAACAAGGAAGTGCCGTTCAAGGGGCTTAACTGGTTCTTCGATCATTGCGAGACCGTCAGCGACCGCAACATGGAGCGTATCAAGGCGCTGGGAGGCGGCATTGCCATTCAATGTCGCATGGCCTATCAGGGTGAGTATTTCCTTGACCGTTACGGGAGCGCCGCCGCCGAGCGCACGCCGCCGGTGCGGAAGATGCTGGAACTCGGCATTCCCGTCGGCGCCGGCACCGACGCCACGCGCGTCGCCAGCTACAATCCATGGGTGTCGCTTTATTGGCTGGTCAGCGGGCGCACCGTTGGCGGCACGCCGTTGTATCCCGACCGGAACTGTCTCAGCCGCGAGGAAGCGTTGCGGCTCTACACGCAAGGAAGCAGTTGGTTTTCCACCGAGAGCGGCAAGAAAGGGACCATTGTCGAGGGACAACTGGCGGATTTGATTGCCTTGACTGATGATTACCTCACCGTGCCTGAGGAGCAAATCAAGAGCCTCGAATCGGTGCTGACCATTGTCGGCGGCGCCATTGTCCATGCCACGGATGAATTTTCACCGCTGGCGCCGCCCGCCATTCCGGTTTTGCCCGAATGGTCGCCGGTCAAAATTTTCGGCGGTTATGGCGCGCCGCTGGACACTCGCAAAGCCGCCCGTGCCGGCGTCCCTGTTGCGCATGAGCATACTTGCGAATGCCACACCCACGGCTGCCAGCACGCCTGGCACCAGTTGCTGGGTGGCGCTGCCGCCAGCCGCTACGCAGATTTCTGGGGCAGTGGTTGCGAGTGTTTCGCGTTTTGAACAAACCTGGCGCCGTGGCGTTTTGTCATCAATAGTCGTAATCAATGGAGCGGTGACGGGGGGCGATCAGCGGGCGTTTTTTATTGCCGGATGAGGTGGTGGGAGGACGGAGTTCCAGAGGGTCGGCTTTGCCGATGACTTCGAAGCCTTTGATGCGGAAGACGTCGACGTAGAGGTCGTAGTTGGGGTCATAGCCTTGGCAGGGGAGGAATTCGCCGTAGAGTTTGTACTCGTAATGGTCATCGCCTTTGGGATTGTCAAGGAAGCGTCCGGGGATTTTGGTTTGACCGGGTATTTCTTGTATCATTATCCAGCGGGCTTTTCGGGAGTTGTCTTTTTCCGGCCAAACCCAGCCCCATTCGGTGTGGCGTTCAGTGACAGTGCGGTGGCCGATGTAGACAGGACCGGTGCGGTCACCCCATGTTTGAGGAATGACTTTGGGCTTGGGTGTTGGTTTTGGCGTGATGGGTTGACTGTCAGCGGGCGTTTCGGCCGGCTCGGCGATAGGCATCTGTTCGTCATTAGCGGCGGGTTCTTGCGCGGTCACGGTCAGCGCGCTGAGGATGAGCAGAGTGAGGGGAAGGATTGATTTCATTGGGACCACTTTCCGTTGGGTGAGGAGAGGAAGGGCAGGCCGCCGCGGGAGTAGTCGGTTTTGCCGATGGCGCCCACCATGGGGATGCCGGTGCGTTTTTTCCATTCGGCGGAATAGGACTCGCCGCTGTGGCAGCCCCAGCTTTGGGCGCGGGCGGTTTTGGCGAAGATGGCGCGGTTGATTTTGCCAAGGTCGTTTTGGTGCAGGATGCCGCTGGCGAATGCGGCGCCGTCCAGTCCGTTGCTGTAGTCGAACATGAGGCAGAGCATGTTGGAGTGTCCGAAGTATTCAAAGCGGGCGATTTTAACGCGGTCACGGTCAGCGCCTTTGTTGAGGTGGTTGAGGAGTTCGGGCTGACTGTCGAACCAGAAGAGGCGGGCGCGGGTTTGAGTGGCTTTGAGCCGGATGGCGGCGAGGAGGTTGGCGTTTTCCTCGCGCCCGCGGGCGGCGTAGGCGGGGCGGTAAACGAGCCAAGTGATTTGGTCGCCGGGCGCGGGTTGGATTTGCGCGATGCGGGCGGCGGCGGCATCGATGAAGTTGCCCCAGTATTTATCGTGGGGCTTGGGCTTGTGTTTTTCAAAGTAGGTGAGGGCGCAGCCGCCGCTGACGATGACATGTTCGTCGGCGCGAGCGGCGGCGGCGCCGATGAGGGCGCCGCAGATGAGGCTGAGGAACAAGCGCATGGGGGGAAAATAGCAAGAAGATGGCGGGTTCCAAGTGTCAAATTTTAAGAAATTTATGTGTTGATTTTTCGATATATCAATGCATCATGATTGACGGATATATTTTATGAAACAACCGCTTGCACATGAAAGTTTCGGGGAAATGGATCGCTTGCTCAAGGAGCGTATTGTCATCATCGACGGGGCGATGGGGACGATGATTCAGGGGCTGGGATTGCGGGAGGCTGATTATCGCGGGGAGCGCTTCAGGGACAGCGGGCGGGAGTTGAAGGGGAACAATGATTTGCTCAATGTGACCAAGCCGGCGGTGATTGAGCGGATTCACCGCGAGTATTTGCTGGCGGGGGCGGATTTGATTGAGACGAACACGTTTAACTCGCAGGCCGTGTCGTTGGCGGATTACGGGATGGAGGCGCTGGCCTATGAGTTATCGCGCGCGGGGGCGGCGGTGGCGCGGCGCGCCGCTGACGGTGTGATGGCGGAGCAGGCGGGACGGCGGTGTTTTGTGGCGGGGACGATGGGGCCGACGACGAAGACGGCGTCGATTTCCACGGACGTGAACAATCCGGCGGCGCGCGGGGTGACGTTTGACGCGCTGGTGGCGGCGTACGCGGAGCAGGCGCGCGGGTTGCTGGACGGCGGGGCGGATGTGCTGTTGGTGGAGACGATTTTTGACACGTTGAACGCGAAGGCGGCGTTTTTTGCCATTGAGCAGGTGTTTGATGAACGCGGGGGGCGGGTGCCGCTGATGGCG
Source organism: Verrucomicrobiales bacterium (assembly GCA_031279715.1). GTDB lineage: Bacteria > Verrucomicrobiota > Verrucomicrobiia > Methylacidiphilales > JAAUTS01 > JAIRPN01. The sequence goes on from JAITHY010000099.1 coordinate 4,816, forward strand.
AGCGTGACGTTTATCCAGGCGGGCAGCAATCGTGGCGTGACAGGGCAGACGGTGGCGGCGTTTTGGCATTCGCTGGCGCATGTGCCGTTGCTGAGCGTGGGGATGAATTGCGCGCTGGGGCCTGCGGAGATGCGTCCGCTGATTGAGGAGTTGTCAGGATTGGCGCCGGTCAGGGTGTCCTGTCATCCGAACGCGGGGCTGCCCGATCCGCTGTTGCCGGGCGGATTTCCGGAGACGCCGGAGTCATTGTCAGCGCAGTTGCGGGAATGGGCGGTGAATGGGTGGTTGAATTTGGTGGGCGGTTGTTGCGGGACGACCCCGGCGCATATCAAGGCGATTGCGGAGGCGGTGCGCGGATTGCCGCCGCGCGCGGCGCCGGTGGTGAAGCCGGCGCTCAGGCTCAGCGGGTTGGATGCGCTGACGGTGGCAAGGCAATTCCCGTCCGATTCCCAGGCTCAAGTTGCAAAAGTTTCTTCGCAATTGCACGCTGACGCTCACGACGGGGGGTGCGCTTGTTGCGCGGGGAAATTCCCAGTCAATCCCAGGGCGCAAGATCCCGTGGAAAATAACCAACCGGCAGTTGTTCGCAATCAATTCATCATGGTCGGCGAGCGGACGAACGTGACCGGTTCGCCGAAGTTCGCAAGACTCATCAAGTCGGGGGATTACGACGGGGCGCTGACGGTGGCGCGCCAACAGGTGGAGAACGGGGCGCAGATTATTGACGTGTGCATGGACGAGGGGTTGTTGGACGGGAAGGAGGCGATGACGCGGTTTTTGAATTTGGTGGCGTCTGAGCCGGACATTGCGCGGGTGCCGCTGATGGTGGACAGTTCGCAGTGGGAGGTATTGGAGGCGGGGCTGAAGTGCGCGCAGGGGAAGGCGATGGTCAATTCCATCAGTTTGAAGGAAGGGGAGGCGGAGTTGGTGCGCAAGGCGCGGTTGTTGCGGCGTTACGGCGCGGCGGCGGTGGTGATGTTGTTTGACGAGCAGGGGCAGGCGGACACGCTGGCGCGGAAAATCGCGGTGGCGGAGCGCTCGTATCGCGTGTTGACGGAACGGGCGGGATTTCCGGCGGAGGATATTGTTTTCGACCCGAACGTGCTGACGGTGGGGACGGGGATGGCGGAGCATAACAATTACGCGGTGGATTTCATCGAGGCGGTGCGGTGGATTAAGCGGCATTTGCCGAACGTCAGCGTCAGCGGCGGGATTAGCAACGTGTCGTTTAGTTTTCGCGGGAACAATCCGGTGCGCGAGGCGATTCACGCGGCGTTTTTGTATCACGCGGTACGGGCGGGGCTGGACATGGGCATTGTCAACGCGGGGATGCTGGCGGTGTACGATGAGGTGCCGCGGGATTTGCTGGAGTTGGTGGAGGATATGCTGCTCAACCGGCGTCCGGACGCGACGGAGCGGTTGGTGGCGTTTGCGGCGACGGTGCACGGCCACGCCAAGGGCGGGGCGGAGACGGCGGAGTGGCGCAAAGGAACGGTGGAGGAACGGTTGGGTCACGCGCTGGTGAAGGGGATTACGGAGTTTGTGGACGCTGATGTTGAGGAGGCGCGGTTGAAGTACGGGAAGCCGCTGAGCGTCATTGAGGGGCCGCTGATGGCGGGGATGAATGTGGTGGGCGATTTGTTCGGCGCGGGGAAGATGTTTTTGCCGCAAGTAGTGAAGAGCGCGCGGGTGATGAAGCAGGCGGTGGCGCGGTTGCAGCCGTTTATGGAGGAGGAGCAGGCCGCTGGTGGCGGGGTGTGCCGCCAGGGAAAAGTGTTGCTGGCGACGGTGAAGGGCGATGTGCATGACATTG
>JAITHY010000083.1 GCA_031279715.1 Verrucomicrobiales bacterium
CCAGATGGCGCCGATGGGGACGCCGCCGGCGAGGCCTTTGACAAAGTGGCCAGACTGCTCGGCCTTCCGTATCCGGGCGGTCCGGAAGTGGAAAAACTCGCGCGCGCCGGCAATCCCTCAGCGGTGGCTTTCCCGCGCAGCATGCTGGACTCCGGCGATTTTAACTTCAGCTTCAGCGGCTTGAAAACCTCGGTGCGGACGCACTGGCAAAAAGCAAACCGCGCGTCGCTGCCGGACATCTGCGCCTCGTTCCAACAAGCGGTGACGGACGTGCTGGTCGGGAAAACCATGCGTGCCGCGCGGAAATTTGGCGTCCGCGCCGTCACGCTCAGCGGCGGCGTCAGTTGCAACAAATTTTTGCGCGCCGCCTTTGAGCGGGCCGCTGAGCGTGACGGCTTGGCGGCATTGGTCGCCGACCCGGTGTACAGCACCGACAACGCCGCGATGATTGCTGCGGTGGCGGCGTGCCGTTTTGAGCGCGGCGAGCAATCGCCGTGGGATTTGGACGTGAATCCGAATTTGAGGTTGGTCTGAAAAATTTTTCAGGTAGTTTGACTTTATGGTTTTACCGATTGTGAAGTACGGCGACCCCGTGTTGAGGCAAAAAGGGGCGGTGATTGGCAAAGTCACGGCGGAGTTGAAAAAACTCGCGGCGGACATGATGGACACGATGCGCGAGGCAAAGGGCGTCGGGCTGGCGGCGCAGCAGGTCGGGCAGGCGCTGCAACTGGCGGTGATTGACATTCCCGCTGACAGTGAGCGCCCGTCGCGCCTGTGGCTGGACGGCAGAGAGGCCGACGCGCAATCGCTGATGCCGCTGACGCTCATCAATCCGCGGATTGAAATCACCAAGAAAAAGGAAAGTGACGGCGAGGGCTGCCTGAGTTTTCCCGGCATCAACGCCGACATCAGCCGCGGGTTTCGCGTAAGGGTGAAGTATCAGGATTTGACCCTGCGGTGGCGCGAGTTTGAGGCCGGCGGCTTGCTGGGCCGCGCGGTGCAGCATGAGGTTGACCACTTGCAGGGCGTGTTGTTCATTGACAGAATGTCCAGGGAAGACCGCGAAAAGCTGAAAACGAAAATCGAGGCGATTCGCGGTTAAACCAAAACGCATGCTCCTTCGCCCCGCCATCACGCTGACGATGACCGGCCCGCCGCTGGCGGGCGCCGCGGTGAGGGTCAGCGGCAATCGCGTCACCGGGGTCGGCGCGGGCTTGTCACCGTCAGCGGGGGAGGAAGTGATTGACCTGCCGGATTGCGTGCTGTTGCCCGGGTTGATTAACACGCACTGCCATTTGGATTACACCGGTTTCAAGGGCGCGATTTTTCCGGGATTGCCGTTCAGCGAGTGGGTGCGGCGCATCAACGCGCTCAAGCGCGGCCTCACCGTCAGCGACTGGCTGGCCGCCATCGCGCGCGGGTTTCAACTGCTCATGAACAGCGGCTGCACGACGGTGGTCAACATTGAGTCGTTCCCCGAAGCGCTGCCATTGTTGCCGCGCCCGCCGTTGCGGACGTGGTGGTGTGTTGAGATGATTGACGCGCGGTCGCGCGGTCCGGCGGACGAGGCGCTGACGATGGCGCTGGAGTTTTTCCGGCGCGCGCGCGGCTGGCCCGGCGGCGGCGGCCTCAGCCCGCACGCGCCGTACACCGCCAGTGTCTGGCTTTACCGCCGCGCGCTGCGCGTGGCGCAACGCGAGGGACTGCTGCTGGCCACGCATGTCGCGGAATCCGTCGAGGAGCAGGAGATGTTTTTGCACGGGCAGGGCGCAATGTTTGATTTTTTCAAAAACATCGGGCGAAACATGGACGACTGCGGACAAGGTTCGGCGTTGTCTCACTTGCTGGAAGACGGTTTGCTGGATGAACGAAGCCTGGTTGCGCATCTGAATTATCTGCAAGAATACGATTATCAATTGTTGAAAAAAACACCGCTGCCGGTGACGCACTGCCCGCGTTGCCACGCTTATTTCGGTCACGCGCGTTTTCCATATGAGCGGCTGCGCGAGGCCGGCTGCCGCGTCTCGCTGGGCACGGACAGCCTGGCCAGCAACGACAGGCTGGATTTGCGCGCCGAGTTGCGCGAGTTTCGCCGCGAATATCCCGACGTCAGCGCCGGGGAATGCCTGCGCATGGTTACCACCGTTCCCGCGGAACAAATCGGCAAGGCGGGCGAGTTGGGCGTCATCGTCAGCGGCGCGCTGGCGGACTTGGTCGCCTTGCCGTTGCCGATGGATTCCGACCCGTACCAAGCGGTGATTTGCTCGCGAGACGAGCCGGTGTTTTTCATGGTGGATGGCAAATGTCACAAATAAAAAAATCTTCGCGGCTTGGTGTTCTCGTGGCGCCGGGTTAGTATGACGGGCATGGTTTCGCTGGAAAATGAATTGCGCGCGCGGTTGACGGCGGATGCGGAGCGACAGTTGAATCGTTCGCTGACGGTGACGCCGGCCGCGCTTGTGTCGTTCGCTGACAATGACTACCTTGGACTGGCGACGCATCCGCGTATTGTCGAGGCGGCGGTCGGCGCTTTGCATGACGGTCAGCGTGTCGGCGGCGGCGCGGCGCGCCTGATCAGCGGAAATTTTCCCGGCCATCAGCGGTTGGAGGAACGGCTCGCGGTATTCAAGAACAGCGCGGCGGCGCTGGTGTTTCCGACGGGCTACGCGGTGCCGTGCGGGGTTATTCCGGCGCTGATGATGAAGCCGGATTTTGTCGTGCTCGACAAATTGTGCCACGCCTCGCTGTTTGACGGCGCGCGACTTTCTGGCGCGCGGCGCGTGGTGTTTCAACACAACGACACCAAT
>JAITHY010000147.1 GCA_031279715.1 Verrucomicrobiales bacterium
AAATGTCAACGCGATTTTTTGCCGCCCAATCTTCGCACAGCTCCACCGGCAGCGGGTCTTTCTCATAATAAACGGTCAGCGGCTGAGCGGCGGGCGGCGCTGGCGGCGGGCGGCGCGGCTGCCGCAGCGCGACGCCGAGCAGGGCGGCATACGCCAGCACCACCAGCACTCCAAGCCAACGCAACATGGCGGCGAGTATAGGAGCGCGCCGGGCGCCGGGCAACGGAATAAGCGCGGCGCCATTAGCGGCTTGCTTATTTGTCTTGTTGTGCGAGATTGATTTTTACGCAACATCATGGCGTCAACACCGAAAAAATTTTACCGCCAAAAACGCTGGCAGGCGCTGGGAGCGCTCATCGTCAGCGGGGTGACGGCGCTCTTGCTGAGCCGCGAGTTGAAGCCGCTGGTGGAATGGGCGGGGCGGCGCGCGGGGGTCGGCGTCAGCGTGGACTCGGCGCGGCTGGGGTGGGGCGGCGCGCGGGTGAAAAATTTGTCCGTCGCGCAACGCGGGGCGGCGGCGCCGTTCGCGCGGGTCGGGTTTTTGGAGGTTGACTGGCGGTGCTTGGAATTGGCGCGCGGGCGGATTGCGCGGGTGAATATTCAAAGCCCCTCGCTGTCGTTGCGCGGGCTGGAGGAGTTTCAAAATTCGCGGGCGAAACCGGACACCCAGCCGAAAAAATCCGCGGGCGGCGGCGGATTTTTTCATCCTGTCATCGGCACGCTTATTGTGCGTGACGGGACGCTGACGCTGGACAATCTCGGCGCGGGGTTGCCGGCCATTTCGATTGACCTTGCGTCGGTGGACCCGCTGGTGGTGAACAATCTGCGGCTCGGCGCTGGCGGTGATGACGCGGGGTCGCGTGAGGAGCAGACGATTACGGTGGAAAATTTGGTCATTAACTCGCCTTACGATCCGCTGACGGCGATTATGAAATTTGAGCAAATCGCGCTGACGTTCAGTTGGGCGGGGATTCAGAAACAGCGCATCACGGAGTTGCGGGTCAAAAACCCGACGGTGTACATCGGGCATGATTTGTTTTACCTCGCCGACCAGGTGCAGGCGGCGGGGAAATCGGCGTCAGCGGGTCAAAAAACGCCCGGTACCTCACCATCAGCGGCGGCGTGGTCCATCGGGCATTTTCATTTGTGGGGCGGGCGGCTGGTGGTGTATTCGTTCGGCAGGCCGGGGTTCCCGCTGCCGATGATTTTCATGGCGGAGAGCCACGACATGGCGCTGAACAATTTCGCCAATTTGCCGTTCAACAAACTGGGGTTCGACATTCCGTCAACCGACCTTGCGTACGAAACCATCGGACTGAAGGTGATTAACCTGTCCGGCGCGCTGTTCGTGGGCCTGCCGCCGAGGGATGAGGGCGCGAAAAATCTGGTGCCGGTGTTGCAAATTGAGGAGCTGGACTGGCGCGGCGTTGTGGCGCGGGATTTGTATGTTTCGATGACGTTTGACCGCGCGAACGCGCTGGCGATTTTCGGCGGCAGGGCGGAGCAAGGTTATGTGAACGGCGGCGTGCACGTGAACCTGGGGGATTTTGAATGGACCGGCTGGGCGTCAGCGAGCAAGGTGGCGCTGGGCGGGCTGACGCGGATGTTGTCGCCGGAAAATTTCATCATGGACGGCAAGGCGACGGGCACGGTCATCGCGCGCGGGCAAGCCAGCGTGGTGTCGGGCGTGGGCGGGACGCTGACGCTGAACGGGGCGGGGAAAATCCAAATCGTGTCGGTGGAGGAAGCGTTGAAAAAATTACCGGGCGACTGGTGGCAGCCGAAGCGCGAGGCGGTGAAGGCGCTGCTGGAGGCGTTTGAGCGTTATGATTACGCTGGCGGTGAGGCGGAGTTCACGTACGCGCCGCCGGAGAGTTTTTTGCGTTTGTCGGTTGACGGTCAGCGGGGGAAGCGTAGTTTTGATTTGCGCTGGCATGATTTGCGCGAGAAACCGGGATTGGGATTTTAACCACGAATGAACACGAATTCACACGAATGGTTTGGGCTGGCGCTGACGGTCAGCGCGTTGTCACTCTCAGCGTGCGCGCCGACGGTGAACATCGGGACGCCGGAGCCGGTGAAAATCGAGGTGGCGATGCGGGCGGATATTTACACGCACGACGACAAGGAAAAGCCGAGGGAGACCGCCGCTGGCAGTGACGCGGATTTGACGGCGGCGCAACGGCGTTACAACCGCCGCGGGGAAATTCAGGATTTGAAAAACAACCGCGTCGTCGGCGAAGGCAACAACGGGCTGCTGTCCATCCGCGAGTTGCCAAAGGATGAAAAATACGCCGACTACGCGAAGCTGACCGTCAGCGCGGAGAACGCCGACCGGACGGCGGAGTTTAACGCCAAGTCGGAGGAATTGAAAAAACCGCTGACGGTGTATGTCAAGGATTTTGCCGGCAAAACCTACCAGTCCGCCTACCCCGGCGAATGGGTGCAAAAGGAAAGCGGCGAGTGGGTCAAGCGCTGACCGCGGGAATATTATGGCGAAAAACATTGTTTACTTTGACCTGGAAACGCAGAAGAGCGCGCAGGAAGTCGGCGGGTGGGGAAACATTCAAAAGATGCTGATGTCAATAGGCGTCACCTACAGCACGCGGACGGGGCGCTATTCCATTTACGCCGAGCATGAGGTGGAGCAACTCATCCATGAATTGTCCCGCGCGGATTTGGTGGTGGGGTTTAACCATCAGCGGTTTGATTTCACGGTGCTGGAGCATTACACGGTGTTTGATTTCAAACAACTCCCGACGCTGGACTTGATGCTGGACATTGAGGAAAAAATCGGGCATCGCATCGGGCTGGACGCGGTTGCCGAGGCGTCGCTGGGCGTCAACAAAACCGCCGAGGGCCTGCAGGCGCTGCAATGGTGGAAACAGGGCAAGGTCATGGAAATCGCCGAGTATTGCTGCTACGACGTAAAAGCAACCAAGCTGGTGCACGAATACGGCGCGGCCAACGGGCTGGTGAAATTCAAAAGCAACCGCACGTTTCTGCTGACGGAAGTGCCGGTGAAGTGGAGCCTGGCCTAGCCTGTCACTGTCAGCGCCATGACTCCCGCCGAACTTTCCAGAATTGCCGAGCACGAAGTGGCGGACATCCGCGCGAAACTGCCCGCTGACATTCAGCCGCTGGCGGCGCGGGTGGCGGTGCATTTCGCGTCCGCGCCGGACGAGGCGCTGCGGGCGGAGGGGTTTGAGCCGGACCTGCTGGGCCTGTTTGACGGCGCCGCTTACAATGAGGAATTATCCGCCGCTTGCGCGCTGCCACCGCAAATTTTTCTCTATTTGGAAAATCTGCATGATTACGCTGACGGTGACGAGGCCGCGTTCCGCGAGGAAGTCCGGGTGACGTATTTGCACGAATTGGGACACTACCTCGGCTGGGACGAAAGCGACCTGGCGGCGCGGGGATTGGATTAAGCGGTCATGGTCAGCGACGATTTTCCTAATTTAACAATTGCTAAAAATTAAATTTCAGCTATTGTCACCCCCTTATGACAGACTCTCGCTTAGCACGGCAAACAGCGGAACGACTCATCGGTTCCCGCGCCCAACTTTTGAAATACAACGGCTTGGTTGGCTTCGACGGCTTTGTTGACACCATTCTTGAAGTGGTGGAACAACGGCAGGCGGCGACCAAATACACGGCTTACCGCTCGCTGAAAGACTTCGCCAAAAAAGTCGCCAACGCATCGGGCAAAAGCGCCAACTTCGAGATTGTGCCCACACTGGAAAAACTCGGCGGCAACGGCCCCATCATGGCGTTCGCGCTCAGCACCCTCGGCGCCCCGATTGAATACATCGGCATGGTCGGCTATCCCAAAGCCCACCCGGTGTTCAATGAATTCGGCAAACGCGCCAAAATCCACGGCATCGCCGACCCCGGGCTGACCTCGGCCCTGGAGTTCCCCGACGGGAAGCTGATGATGGGGCGGCACTCCACAGTCAACGAAGTGAGTTGGGAGACAATTAAAAAACGCATCGGCGACAAAAATTTCGCCAAGCTTTGGAACCAGGCCAATTTTATCGCCATGGTGAACTGGACAATGCTGCCGAACATGTCCGCGCTGTGGAAAAAAATTCTCAACGAATTCAAGCCCGCCAAGGGCGCCAAGCGCAAACTGCTGTTCTTTGATTTGGCGGATCCGGCGAAACGCATCGACGCGGATTTGATCGCGGCGCTGAAAATCATCGGCGAATTCCAGCAATATCACGACGTCATCCTCGGCTTGAACGAGAGCGAGGCGCTGCATGTCTCCAAGGTTTTGCGCCTGAAAAAATTCCCGTCCACCCCCAAGGGCTACTCGGCCATGGCGGGCGCCGTGCGCGAGAAACTCGGCCTGCACACCGTCGTGGTGCATCCGGTGCAATACGCCTGCGGCGCTGACGCTGAGGGTGAGGCTTCCGTCGAGGGACCGTTCACCGCCAAGCCGAAAATCAGCACCGGCGCGGGCGACCATTTCAACACCGGTTTTCTCATCGGGCGCTTGCTCGGCTTGAGTTTGCCTCATGCGCTGCAACTGGCGGTCGCCACCAGCGGCTTCTATGTGCGCCACGCGCAAAGCCCGAACCGCGAACAACTCGTGCGTTTTCTGCAAACACTGTAAAGCTCGCGGTCAGCGCGTTTGCAACAAGGCGGCGCCGCAAGGTTCCGCCTTGCTCACAAAGCCAGCGCCCGGGCGAGGTCGGCGGTTAAATCACCGGCGTCTTCCAAGCCGGCGGACAGGCGGAAAAATCCGTCGCCGGCAAATTCCCGCCACGAGGCGCGCTGACAGTCAGTGTTCAGTTTGAACGAGCTTTCCAGCAAATCCCCGCCGGGCATATAAAAAATCAGCGAACGCTGATGGCCAAGCGAGACGGCATAATGGATGACGCGCAGCCGCTCCACAAAGCGGCGGGCGGCGGCCTCACCGTCAGCGACCTGGAAGGTGAGCATGCCGGAGAAATTTTTCATCTGCCGCCGCGCCAATTCGTGCTGCGGATGCGAGGGCAGGCCCGGATAAATGACGCGCCGGACACGCGGATGACGTTCCAAAAATTTCGCCACGGTCAGCGCGTTTTCGGCGTGCGCCCTCATCCGCAGCGGGAAG
>JAITHY010000230.1 GCA_031279715.1 Verrucomicrobiales bacterium
CAAGGGCGGCGTCGTAAATGGGCAGTTTTGTGCCTTCGGGTTGCAGGAGGGTGTTGCCGCCTTCCTCGCCGTTGAGGATGTGGTTTTTGATGCGGACGTTGGCGAAGGTGCCGCGTGTCATGATTTGGTCGTTGCCGCGGCGCGAGCCGTAGCTGTTGAAGTCTTCAAATTTTACGCCGCTGGCGGTGAGGTATTGTCCGGCGGGTGAGTTTTTTTTGATTGCGCCGGCCGGGGAGATGTGGTCGGTGGTCACGCTGTCGCCGAAGATGCCCAGGGCGCGGGCGTTGGTGATGTTGCCGATGTGTCCGGCTGACATTGAGAAGTTGGCGAAGAAGGGGGGTTCCTGGATGTAGGTGGAGTGGGTGTCCCATTGGTAAATGTCGCCGGTTGAGGCGGGGATGTCGTTCCACTTTGGGTTTTGGGCGGTGAAGTCGGTGTATAGTTTGCGGAACATGGCGGGCTGGAGGGCGGTTTGCATGAGTTCGCGGATTTCCGCCAGGGTGGGCCAAATCTCGCGCAGGTAGACGGGCTGGCCGTCGGTGCCTGTGCCAAGGGGTTCCGCGGTCAGGTCAATATCCACGCGCCCTGCCAGCGCGAAGGCGACGACGAGGGGCGGGGACATGAGGAAGTTTGCCTTGATGTTTTGGTGTACGCGGGCTTCGAAGTTGCGGTTGCCTGAGAGGACGCTGGCGGCGAGGAGGTCGTTTTTCACGACGGCGTCCTCGATGTCCGCTGAGAGTGGCCCTGAGTTGCCGATGCAGGTGGTGCAGCCGTAGCCGACGAGATTGAAGCCGAGTGCGTCCAGGGAGGGTTGCAAGCCGGCTTGGGCCAGGTAATCGCTGACGACGCGCGAGCCTGGCGCGAGGGAGGATTTGACCCAGGGGTGCGGGCGCAATCCGCGTGCGAGGGCTTTTTTCGCAAGCAGGCCGGCGGCGAGCATGACGCCGGGATTGGAGGTGTTGGTGCAGCTGGTTATGGCGGCGATGAGGACGCTGCCGCTGGTGATTTCACCGACGCCGCTGATGGTGACTGGTTTGGCTGGAGTGGCGGTGAATTCATTTTTTAACTTGGAGAGTTCAATGCGGTCTTGCGGGCGTTTCGGCCCGGCGACGCTGGGGACGACGCTGGCGAGGTCAAGCTCAAGGTCGGCGGAGTAGTCGATGTCGCCCTTTGCGGGGATGCCCCAGAGGTTTTGCGCTTTGTAATAGGCTTCGTAGCGGGCGATGTCCTGGCCGGGGCGTCCGGTTGAGCGGAGATAGTGGACGCATTCGCCGTCGATGGGGAAGAAGCCCATGGTCGCGCCATATTCGGGGGCCATGTTGGCGATGGTTGCGCGGTCCACCACGGGCAGTGCCGCGGCGCCGGGGCCGTAAAATTCGACGAACTTGCCGACGACTTTTGCCTGGCGGAGCAGTTGGGTTACCGTCAGCGCCAAGTCCGTCGCCGTGACGCCTTCGCGCAAGGCGCCGGTGAGGTGGACTCCAACCACGTCCGGTGTGAGAAAGTAGACGGGCTGGCCGAGCATGCCGGCTTCCGCCTCAATGCCGCCGACGCCCCAGCCGACGATGCCCAGGCCGTTAATCATCGTCGTGTGCGAGTCGGTGCCGACGAGGGTGTCGGGGTAAATGAGGTCACGGTCAGCGGCTATACCCTTGGCGAGGTATTCCAGGTTGACTTGGTGCACGATGCCGATGCCGGGTGGCACGACTTTGAAGGTGTCAAAGGCTTGCATGCCCCATTTTAAAAACTGATAGCGTTCGCGGTTGCGTTGAAATTCAATCTCCAGGTTCCGCGCGAAGGCCTCGGCACTGCCGCTGACGTCGACTTGAACGGAGTGGTCCACGACCAAATCAACGGGCACGAGCGGCTCGATGATTTTCGGGTTTTTGCCAAGCCGCGCAACCGCGCTGCGCATGGCGGCCAAGTCCACCAAAAGCGGCACGCCGGTGAAATCCTGCAAGACAATGCGCGCGACAACGAAAGGGATTTCCTCGTTGCGAGTGGCGTTTGGTTGCCACGCTGCCAGTGACCTGACGGCTTGCTCGCTGACGGTGAGGCCGTCGCAATTCCGCAACACCGATTCCAGCACGAGACGAATGCTGACCGGCAGGCGGTTGACGCCGATGCCGAGTTGCTCTCCCAGCGCGGGGAGGGAGAAGAAAGAATAACTTTTGCCGCTGAGGGTGAAATCGCGGCATGTGGCGGAAAAAGGATGTTGGTTGTCCATAATCAGCCAATCAAACTAGGTGCAGTCCCTTGTCGGGTCAACGCCATTCCTTGATAATGTGCGGGAGGGTGTTTTTATTGTGACCTGGGAGCGGGAAAATTTCACATTCCCTATTTCGCGCCTTCCGTTATCATACGGCACGCATGAAGTTCATCGCCATCGCCAATCAAAAGGGCGGCGTGGGTAAAACCACAACCGCCATCAACCTCGCCGCCGCGCTGTCGGAAGCCGGGCACCGCACGCTGTTGCTCGACCTCGACCCGCAAGCCAACGCCACCACCGGCCTGGGTTTGACACTGGAAGACGGCGCCAGCATTTATCCGGTTATGATTGGCGCGCGCGAGGTGTCCGCGCAAATCCGCGCCACCACGCAAGAACGGCTGTCCATCATCCCCTCGGAGCGCGATTTGGTTGGTTGCGAAATTGAAATCGCCCGGCTGGACAATCCGCAATACAGGCTCAAAGAAGTTCTGCGCCCTCTGCGCGCCAGTCAGAGTTTCGACTATCTCATCATGGATTGTCCGCCGTCACTCGGTATTTTGATGATTAACTCCCTGGTCGCCGCTGACGGTCTGCTCATTCCCGTGCAAAGTGAATTTTACGCCCTGGAGGGCATCAGCAAAATCCTCGACCTCACCAAGCGGATGCGTGAGCAGGGACTCAACCCCGAACTCAACCTCATCGGCGTTCTGCTGACCATGTTCGACGCCCGCACCCGCCTGAGCCAGCAAGTGTTGACTGAATTGCAAAGCCATCTGCCCGACAAAGTTTTCACCGCCATCATCCCGCGCAGCATCCGCCTCGGCGAGGCGCCCAGTTTCGGGCAAAGCATTTTGCAATACGACCCGCACGGACTGGGCGCGCACAGTTACCGTCAGTTGGCGGCGGAATTTGTGACACGGGTGCAATAAACGCTTGCCGCGGGGAATTTTTTTTGCATAATAACCCCCTCTTTCTCGCCGAAGTAGCTCAGTGGTAGAGCAACGGTTTCGTAAACCGTGGGTCACGGGTTCAATCCCCGTCTTCGGCTCCAGCTTGACTCCGGGCAATTCACGCTCCACTATTGCCGAAAACTCAACGCGCCTGCCAATCAAATTTTCCGCTTGCCAATCCTTTTCTTCCACTCTAAATCAAATCCCATATTGATGAATGTAATTTCCGGAAATTTTTTTACGATCCTGCTCATTGTCAGCGCTCCCTTCCTTTACAATCTCCCCGTCCAAGCCAAGGTCAATCAACCCGCCAACTCAAATATG
>JAITHY010000244.1 GCA_031279715.1 Verrucomicrobiales bacterium
GTTCATAGCGGTGGTGAGCAATATAATTGCCGCGCGATTTTTTACAATCTATTCTGCACGCATGTTTCCATCCGTTCGTGTTTATTACGCTCCGGCTGATTATGAAAACCAGACTGCCGGGCATTGGCGCGGACGGACTGTTGTGGTGTTCGACATTCTCCGCGCCACATCCACTATTGTGACCGCGCTGGCCAACGGCTATCAAAGCGTCCGCTGTTTCCGCGAAGTCGCCGCCGCGCAACGTTACGCGGCTGATCATGACCGCACCGCCCTCGCCGGCGAGCGTGACGGCGTGCCGCAATCGGGTTTTCGATATGGCAATTCCCCCGGGGAATTTTTGAGCAAGCCGGCGAGCCACGACCACCTCGCGCTGACGACAACCAACGGCACCCGCGCCATTGAGAGCGTCAGCGGTGCGAGGCAAATCATCATTGCCAGCCTGCTGAACCTGACCGCCGTCGCTGATTTTTTGCGTCGCGGGCCGGATTCATCGCTGGCGTTGATATGTAGCGGCAGCGGCGAGGATTTTTCTTTGGAAGACGCTATCGCCGCCGGCGCGTTGCTGGTGGAATTGAACGTTGACCATCCGCTGACCTCGCTGTACATCGCCAACCGTGACGACTTGCGCCGCGCTTTTTGCGTCTCGAAAAACGGACGTCACTTGCTGGAAATCAATCTGGCCGCTGACATTGACTGGTGCCTGCAACGGGATAAATACGTCATTGTTCCACGGTTGGTGGCGGGTGTGGTGAAAAATTCATAAAAACACTGGATTGGGTCTCCGTTAAAAAACATGCTTTGGGTTGAAGGGTGAGGGGCATTTTCCGCCGTTTGCCGTTGTCAGTGTCCAGGCATTTGGGCGTTGCGGCGCCGGTGGTGCCAATGTGCGCTCATCATCAGTTGGGTGTGGATTAGGGGGGATCGGCGATAAGTTTGACAAATTGTGTGGAGTGACCGTGAGTTATCGCCGCCGGTTTTGAAGCGGGTGGAGACGATGTCCGTGTTTCAGGCAAATAAAAAACCGCGGGAGGGTTCCCGCGGTTTTTTGGTCAGGCGAAAGATTATTTTTTCGCTCCGGCGACGACAATTTGCCGCCCCATGAAATCGGTGCGATGGAATTTTTCTGACGCGGCTTTCGCCGTTTCCAGCGTGCCCATTTCCACAAAGCCAAAGCCTTTGGAATTGGAGCGTCCGTCGCGGACGACTTCCACATTATTCACCGTGCCGACTTGCGAGAACAAATCAAACAGGTCGCTTTCCGACGTTTCGTAGGACAGGTTGCCAATGTATAAACGCGGAGTTTCGACTTCGTTTTTTTGCGTTTCCAACGCGGGGGACTCGGCGCGTTCCGGACGCTCGACGCGAGGCGCGTGTTCGCGGTTGGCGGTGGGTCTGCTGTTGGATTTTTGGCCAAACCCGAATAATTTGCCGAGGAAGGCGACAAACGGGTTGGTTTTCTTTTGGGTTTTGCCGGCTTCGCGGCTGCCGCGGTAACGTCCGCCACGGTCACGATTATTGCGGCGGCGTCCACGGTATCCGGAGGAACGTCCGGAGTGTTGTTCTGTATTACTCATGTTGCTGGTTAAGTCTGGGGATGGGATAAAACGAACGCAAGGAAAGCGTGACGGCCACTATCAGCGAGGCTATGCCTCTCGTTATTCACGTTGCACATTGGCGCTGCCACCATTAATCAATCTGAAAAATTTTCCCGCGGAATAATCACCCACTGTTAGCCGCTCGGCTAAGTCCCAGAGCTTTAACTCCTTTCTTCGCCGGAAATTATAGCTTAAGGTGGTGATGAGGGCAATATAAAAAAAACGACCATCAGCGGATTGTGTCGCTGATGGTCGTTGTTGAATTAATTCCGCTATTTTTTCTCTGTTGCTTCGGGAGTTGCCGGAACATCGGGTTTGGCGGCGGCCTCTTTGTTCGGGTCCGGAATATTGAGTTGAATCTTCGCACTGTCGCGTAATTGTTCAATCACACGCTTGGCAGGTTCCACTTCGCGCTGTGCTTGCAAGCGCTTGGAGATGGTTTGTTTCACCTCGTCAAAAGCCACCGTTTTGGCGGGGACAATCTCAACGACTTGAAACACCAGATAATTGTCGCCGATTTTTTGCACTGGACTGACGGCGCCGGGCTTCAACGATTTGATGGTCTTGCTCAATTCTGGGCTGAAACCGCTGGACGGGACTTTTTGGGTGGAGCCGGCTTGCGGATTGTTGGCGTCGTGTTCCTTGGCGACTTTTTCAAAATCCTCACCGCCAGCGACGCGCTTGCGGGCCGCCTCAGCTTTGGTCTGTGCTTGCTTCTTGTCGGCGGCCCCGGCGTTGGCGGGCAGCGGCACGACGATGTAGCGGATGGCGTACACTTCTTCCTCCTGCCAATATTGCGGGTGTTCATCGTAGAACGCTTTGACTTCCGCCTCGGTAACCGGCGCCGGAGCGTCTTTGTCCTGGCGGATGAGATAGCGGATGGTTTCCTGCTGGGCGAGTTGGTCGCGCAAGGCTTGTTCCGTCAGGCCGGCGTCAACGAGGCGTTTTTGGAAGGTTTCCTCATCGCCGCCGAATTGCTTTTTGAGTTGCTCCCTGGCTTCCGCCAGTTCGGCGTCACCAACGGACTGGATTTTATTTTTGAGTTGCGCGGTTTTATTGGCGAGGATTTTTTCTAACGCCAGGCGGTTGGCAACGTCCCAGTCAACCCGTGCGGCGACTTCAGCGGGCAAGTCAGCGAGGTTGATGCCGCGGCTGGCGGCGACTTCGTTCTCCTTGGCGGTCAGTTCCGCGCGGGTGATTTTGCCGCCTTTGAAGGAGGCGACGACAAAGTTAGGGTTCTTCGGGTCTTTGGGCGAGCACGCCACCAAGGCGGCGAGGCACGCGGTCGAGATTACAGGTAGAATTTTCATGCGGTAAACAATACTGCGGATTTTTTCACGGAATGCAAGCTTGATTATTGACCCGCTGCCGATGAGTTGTTAAACTGCCTGTTCTCAATTGCCCGATGGTGCAATGGTAGCACATCAGATTCTGGATCTGAGTGTTCTAGGTTCGAGTCCTAGTCGGGCAGCTTTTTTATAATGACATGACATCATCAGCGTTGCAAAGCATGGCAGACAGGGTCAGCGCCGGAGAGCGGATTTCGCGGGTGGAGGCGCGGGAATTGTACACGCTGCCGTTGACGGAATTGGGGCGGCTGGCGGACTTGCGGCGGCGGCAGATTAAGCGGGCGGCTTACGGCGGGCGGGGAAATGAAATTGTTACGTACATCATTGACCGCAACATCAATTATTCCAACATTTGCAATGTGTATTGCAAATTCTGCAATTTCTACCGCACGGAGAAAGACGCTGACGCTTACGTGCTCGGTGAGGCGGAGCTGGATGAGAAGATTGCGGAGTTGGTGGCGCTGGGCGGGACGAATGTGTTGTTGCAGGGCGGACATCATCCGTCGCTGACGATGGATTATTATCTCAACATGCTCGGCCACATACGGGAAAAATTTCCGCGGGTGAACGTGCATGGTTTTTCGCCGCCGGAGTTTCAGCATTTTGCCAGGGTGTTCAACCTGCCGTTGCGTGAGGTGATTGTCAGGTTCAAGGAGGCCGGGCTTGGCAGCATTCCGGGCGGCGGCGGGGAAATTTTGGTGAACGCTGTGCGTGAGCGGGTGTCGCCGTTGAAGTGTGACGCCGACCAATGGCTGACGGTGATGGAAACGGCGCATGAACTGGGTTTAAACTCCAGCGCGACGATGATGTTCGGGCACATTGAAACACTTGATGACCGGTTGGAGCACTTGCAGCGGCTGCGTGACTTGCAAGACCGCACGCATGGATTCACCGCGTTTATTTGCTGGACGTTTCAAGCCGCGGGGACGGTGTTGAAGGCGCCGACAGCAGGCTCATACGAGTATTTGCGCATGCAGGCTTTGGCGCGGATTTTTCTTGATAATTTTCCGAATGTGCAGGCCTCATGGGTGACGCAAGGCGGGTCAATCGGGCAGGTGGCGCTGAAGTTTGGCGCGAATGATTTTGGCTCGCTGATGATGGAGGAGAATGTTGTTTCGCAAGCCGGCGCGACGTTCCGCATGACGTTGGAGGAAATCCGCCGCCTTATTCGCGCGGCGGGCTATGAGCCGTGTCAGCGGGATAATTGGTACGGATTGATAAATTAGAACTCGCTGACTTGGAGGCTGCCAGTCAACGAGACGCGGAGCAAGACGGCATGGCGGCGGTTAAAATTCAATCCGCTGGCCGGGCGCGGGAATAAAGACATTGGCAGCGGGGAGTTGGCGGGGAATTTCTTGTTGGAACCAGGCGAGGGCGTCGGTGTCGCCATGGACTAGGGCGATGTTTTTGGGGGCGGCGCTGATGATGAAGTTGAGCAAATTCTCGCGGTTGGCGTGGGAGGTGAAATCAAAATGACGGACTTCGCTGCGAATTGGGTGGTCGCCGTGGCGCGGGTTGAGGGTGACGCGCTCACCGTCAGCGGCGGCGCGGCGGAGGCGTCCGGCGGGGGAGTCGGGGTCGCTGTAGCCGACGAAATAGATGGAATTTTCCTCATGTGGAAGAAAGTGGCCGGCGATGAGGTTGGAGGTGGTGTTTTCGGCCATCATGCCGGAGGGGAGCAAATAAAGGTGTTTTTTCTTGGGTTTGAATTTGGCGATTTTTCGCAGGTCGAAAATTTGCGGGCGAATGTCTCGCATGAGTTCCAGGTCACGGTGGGCGCGCTCGGAGAAGTCGGCGGTTTCGTCATAAATTCGGGTGAAGACTTTGCCCAGTCCGCCGATGTGCAGGACAGTGTCAGCGGGCAAGTCACCGCGCCGCATTGCCTGGTGGAGCAGGGTGATGAGTTCCTGTGTTTTTCCAAGGGCGAAGATGGGCATGAGGACGGCGCCGCCGCGCTGGAAGGTGGTGCGGATGGCGGCGATAAGTTCTTGCTCAATCAAGCCGCGTGTGATGCCGCGCTCGGTGGGTTGTGCGCCGCGGGTGGTTTCGACGATGAGCAAATCAAACGGGCCTGGCGGGAGGGCGGCGCTCATCATCAGCGTTTGGTTGTGCAGGCAGATGTCGCCGGTGTAAAGGATGCGACGGTCAGCGGTCTGAAGTTCCACCATCACGGAGCCGAGGATGTGGCCGGCGTGGTGGAGGCGGAAGCGGAGGGTGTATTTGTCACTGTCAGCGAGCGGTTCGCCGTTGAGTGACCACCAGCGGTTGAGCGGGCAGGCCTGCCATTTTTTCATCGTTTCCTGCACGTCGCGGCGAGTGAAGAGGGGGTATTCGCTGATGTTGAGTTCCTCGCGTTGGCGTTTCATTACGTTGACGGAGTTGAACAACAGCGGCTCGGCGAGGTGGAACGTGGGCGGCGACATGAACACGCGGGCATCGGGCTGGGTGAGTTGCAGCAGAGGCAGGCAGCCGGCATGGTCGAGGTGGGCGTGGGTGAGGAAAATGGCGTCGGTGCGATGGCTTGCCGCCGGTGACAGATTGGGTGTGGCGTCGTTGCCGGCGCGCTTCGGGTGCATGCCGGCGTCGAGCACGATCCGCTGACGGTGAAAGTCAAGACAATAGCAGTTTGCCCCGATTTCGTTGTCGCGTGTGAGATTGATGAGGGAAGGCATTAGGGGTTTTGAGCGCGGCCAGTCAGGGCTTCCTGCGGGATGTGGGTTTTGGGCGCGGTCAGCAGTGAGTTAATCCATTCGCCGACGACTTGTTGGCGGCGCAGTTGTTCGATTTGGGCGCGGATGGTGGGTTCGATTTTGGTGATTTCATCGGCGGTGGGCGCGATGCGTTTGGCGATATG
>JAITHY010000245.1 GCA_031279715.1 Verrucomicrobiales bacterium
CAGCGCCCATTGCACCCGCTGACGCTGGCGAAAACTCCACCACGCCGCGACCGTGAGCAGCAGCGTCCCGACGCCGCAGTAAAGCTGCATTTCCCACAAATAACAACGCCCCCAGTACGGCGCCGTTTCCATGTCGCCGAAAAACCGCGGCGCCAGCAGTGTCAAAAAATTCTCCCACGGCAGCGCGAACATCGTGGCAAACTCATAATCAGCGCCGCCTGATCGCACCGACTCGCCGGTCGCCGCCAACCCCGGCAGCAGTTGCGCGCCGACAATACCAGCGCCAGCGGATAAATCGCGAGCAAGCCAATCACCGCCGATTTTTTCCGCTGAGCGTCAGCGAGAAACACCAGCGCGAACAGCCCGCTGACGATGGCGGTGTAATAAAAATACTGCGGATGCCCCGCGTAAATTTGCAGCGCCGCCGCTGACGCTGACAGCATAATCCAGCCCGCGTGCCGCCGCCGCAGCCAGCCGTCCACGCCCCACAGCACGAACGGCGCGAGCGCCATGCACTCCAAGTGCGGAATGTGCCCCGAATAAATGTGCAGGAAAAACGGCCCGCCGAGCATCACCGCCGCGCCCGCGAGGAACGCTGACAGTGACCGCGTCCCGCGCCACACCGCCCAGCCGTACACGCCCGCGCCCATCAGCCACGCGTGCGCGAAAATAATCCAGTTCAACGCCAGCGCAATGGGCAGCCCCATGAACAGCCAGTTGCCCGGATACAGCAAACCGGTTTGGAATTGCCCCAAAAACGGCTGCCCGCCGTACACGTAGGGATTCCACTTCACCAAGTGCCCGCGCAGCAATTCGTCGAACCCCAGCGCGTAGGTGTAGACGAGTTGCGAGAACGTGTCCGTCCCCTCGCGCGACAGCATCGTGCCGCTGTCGGTCAGGTATTGGCCGAGCGTCAGCGCCGCCAGCGCGCCGAGGCCGAGGCACCAGTAAAAATGAGTCCGTTGTTCGCGCGCCCAGCGGCACAAGTCCAGCAGGTTTTGTTTTATCATAAGCATAAAGCCGGTTGAAATTGGCAAACGAAGGAACTCCCGTCAGCCCACGATTGGCGCGGGGCAAAAAACAAGCGGAACCCGCTGTTGATGACGAGTTCCGCTGTTGCTGAGAAAATTTTTGAAAAAACTTGGTGGAGCGCGAGGCTGCTTGTAACTAAATGATACCCCCCCCCTCTCGATTTTGTAGGGTATCGGATTTCCTACTGACAGCTTGATTCATGGCGAACGCAGGTTGCCCAAGCTGACCGTCAGCGTCAAGAATTTTTTCACCGCGCCATGCGAGATAACGGCGCAATCCCGGACGCCACAGAATGACGCCAAGTATCAGCAGTGACACGCCGCTGAGCATCAGTCCGCCGCGCCAGCCCGTTGGCAGACACTCAATTTTGATGACGTGCCGCCCGGGCGCGAGCGGTATCGCCCTCAGCGCGTGGTTCGCGGGCAGGACGTGGTAGTTCGTCTGCACGCTGCCGGGCAGTTCCTTCACGCGCCAGTCTTTGGAAAAGGCGTCGGTCATCACCAGCAACGACGAGCGCGTGGTCACCACTTCCAATGTCCAGTGGTCGGTAGAAAAATTCACCAGCCGGATTTGGTATTGCGCCTCGCCCGCGTCCGGCGGCAGCAGCGGGTCTTCTTCTAAAATTACTTCCTGCTTGGGATTGAACGAGGGATCCGCGAGCGTCCGCAAAATCGCGTCGCGCCCCTGCGCGCCGCCGCTGTTCATCACGCGCCATTTGTTCACGATGAAAAAGCGCGGCAACGCCTGTTCTTGCAGCGGCTGCACCGTCAGCCCCTTGTCCGTCGGCACAAACGCCGCGCGCCCGCGCACCAGCGACAGCAGCGGCGTGTTTTTGGTGATTTGCAAATTCTGATTGGCAGCGTCGGGGTTCAAGCCCTGCGTGAAAAACATGAACTCGGCGTAGCGCTTCAGCACGAACGGGTCGTAGCCCCACAAGCCCTCGGAGCGCAGACCAACGTTCGACTCGGGATTAAACAAGTTCAGCGTGCGATAGTCGCCCGGATTTTGTTTCAACATGTCGGCGATGGGCTGGTACTTGGTTTTCTGCAATTCAAAACCGGTGATGGACGGCCACACGAACACCGCGCCGTCAATGACCATCAGCGCCACGAACCCCCACGCCGCCCGCCGCCAGCGCGGGACGAGCAGCCACAGCGCGCCGAACAAGGCGAGCCACAGCCCCGCCAGCAACAGCGCGCCGCCCGCCGCCGCCTGCGCCGCTGACAGTGAGGCGTCGCTGCTAAACGCCGCCTTCGCGTACGACTCCGGCGAGGAGGTCATGTTTTTCAGCAACTCGGCAAACCAGCCGCTGAAGCCGCTTTGCAACGACAATCCGAAGATGACCATCAGCGCCGCCAAACCAACGCCCGCAAAGCCAGCCCAGCGCGCCAGCGGTTTTCCTTCCAGCACACTGTTCAATCCATGACCCGCCAGCAACGCCGCGAACAGCGCGAGGAAAAACCCAAACTTCGACGTGCCGCGGAACAAATCAAATCCGGGCAGCGCCGCGTACAACAAGTCGTAGAGCGGCGTCTGCGACCCCAGCGCCAGCAGCGCCACGATGACCAGCAGCGTGCCCCACTGGATTTTCTCGCGCCGCGCGCCGCGGGCCAGCGCCAGCCCGCCGAGCATCAGCGTGCCGATGCCGCAATACAGTTGCATCTCCCACAAGTAGCACTTGCCCCAATACGCGTCCAGTTTGCCGAAGAACCACGGCGCCAGCAGCGTGAAAAAATTCTCCCACGGCAGCGCGAACATCTCCGCGAACTCGCGCCCCGCGCCGCCCATGCGCACCGACTCGCCCGTCGCGGCCAGCCCGGGCAGCAGTTGCGCCGCGGCGAGCATGACCGTCAGCGGGTAGATGGCGAGCAGTCCAACGACAGCGGAGGTTTTGCGCTCCGCGCCGAACAGGAACACCAGTGCGTACAAGCCGCTGACGATGGCGGTGTAATAAAAATACTGCGGATGACCGGAGTAAAGTTGCAACGCCGCCGCTGACGCTGACAATAAAATCCAGCCGATGTGCCGCCGTTTCAGCCAGCCGTCAATGCCCCAAAAAACAAACGGCGCCCACGCCATGCTGCACAAATTCGGCAAATGCCCCGCGTAGATGTGAATAAAAAACGGCCCGCTGAGCATCAGCGCCGCCCCCGCCGCGAACGCCGCCAGCGGCCTCACGCCGCGCCACACCGCCCAGCCGTACACGCCCGCGCCAATCAGCCACACATGCAGGAACACGAGCCAGTTGAGCGCCAGCGCCAGCGGGAGCCACATCAGCAGCCAGTTGACGGGATACAACATCCCCGTTTGAAACTGACCGAGAAAGGGCTGTCCGCCGTACACGTAAGGATTCCACAACGTCACGCGCCCCTGCGTCAGCCCGTCAAAGCCGAGCGCGTAGGTGTACACAAATTGCGAGAACGTGTCCGTCCCCTCGCGCGAGAGCACCAGCGTGTCGCTGACCAAATACTTGCCGAGCAACAGCGCCGCCAGCAAGCCCAACCCAAGGCCCCACCAAATATGCGCCCGTTGTGCGCAAATAAAACCGCATAACTCCTGATAATTTTTCTTTAACATAAATTTTATGGAATTCGCAACACTTGGCCGGGCTTGATAATGCTGTCGCTCAGCCCGTTGGCGCGCTGCAAGTCGCTGACGCTGACACCGTGGTTGTTGGCAATGCGCCACAACGTGTCGCCATGCCTCACCGTGTAAGTCCTGCCGGAGGTCGCTGACGTTGACAATGCCGGTGACGTTGTGCCCGCGCCGCCGCTGACCGTGGCGGCAGGTGTTGCGCCAATCTGCTGTGTGCCGCCCGGATAATCATAAATCACCGGCTTGCTGCTGGACGAGGCAATGCCGGACGCGGCCGGAAACGGCATCGTCGCGGGCGACGGCTCCACATCCGGCGCGACACCCGCTGACGCTGAAATTTCGCTGCGCTCGTATTTGCCGCCGCCGCAGGCAATCACCATCAGCGACAACGCGAACAAACCTGGCGATAGTTTAATCATGGGGAAAAACTATATAGGCAAACTGAAAATCACCAATCTTTTTTTATGCCACGGATTTTATGGCATCCGTGTCAAAAGATTTCAACAACGCTGACCATCAGCGCCCCGCCGGCTGTTGCCCGTTGACTAAGATAAATCTTGAAACCACCCGGAAAGCGGATAACTTTGCCACCGTGACCCGCAATCAAATCATCGCCACCTGGCTCAGCTTCACGATCAGTGCGTTGCGGCGGGCGGCGGGCTGGTCGGTGCCGCAAGTCATCCGGCTTGACCGTGAGCACGGCTTGATACATGTTCTGGCGGACAAGTACGAGTGGCGCCCTTC
>JAITHY010000250.1 GCA_031279715.1 Verrucomicrobiales bacterium
AACTCGCGCAGCAGGCGAACGCAGAAGGAGTGGAAGGTGCCGGCGAAGAGGGCGCGCATGCTTTTGGGATCGTATTCGTCCTTGATGAGTTGGATGAAACGTTCCTTCATCTCGCGCGCGGCCTTGTTGGTGAATGTCAGCGCCAGAATATTAAAGGGACGGACGCCGTGCTGGATTAAATACGCCATGCGGTGCGTGATGACGCGGGTCTTGCCAGTGCCCGCGCCCGCGAGCACGAGCAGCGGGCCGCTGATGGTGCGGACGGCTTCCTGCTGCGGCGGGTTTAAGCCTGAAAGTAAATTTGACACCGCACAAAACTAGGGGACGGTTGGAGTGTGTCAAAGTATTCCGCCAACGAAATTCAGGCGGGCTTTTTCATGCCGCAAATGCGCGCCACGGTTCTCCAGCCTCCGCTGAGCAGCCAGCCGGTGGCGAACATGCCGCCAAGGGCGATGACGAAGACCATGAAGCCGGCGAAGAGGTGGTAGAAGCTGGGATTTTCCTCGCTGCCGATGGCGGTTTCCGAGCCGAGGACTTGCACGCCGAAGGCAAGAAGAATGACGCGAAAGACATTGCCGGTCATCGCCAGCGGGACGGAGCAGAAAAACAGGATCCAGCGCTGCCATGGTTTTTCCAGCAACAGATAACCGCCCAGTGCCGCCATCATCATCAGCGCGAACAACGAGCGCAAGCCGCTGCACGCGGCGGCGACTTCCAGCGAGAATAGCCGCCCGATTTGCAGTCCGTATTCGGGGTGCGGCGCGGAAAGAATTTTGACGCCGCTTTGCACGCAGTCCATGCCGACAATGTTCAGCAGCAGCGCGGAAATTTTGGCGATGACGAGGCTGAGTTTGTTGGTGTTGATAAACGGCATGGGCCACGCGAAAATGAGGAATGCCCACGGAAAGAAGACGGCGCGCATAAATTTCAGCCCGAAAAACCAAATGATGAGCGCCGCCAGGGTGACTTGAATGGACAGGAATCCGATGACGGAGAGATCCACTTTGTAGCCGATCCAGAAGAACAAGCCCGCGCTGACGATGGCGATTGTGCCGGTGGCGCCGTTGTTTTCAATCGGCGTGGAGGCAAGTTTTTTGTGTTCCCACCAAATCAAAAACAACACCACCAGCGGCACGAATGGGCAATGCCCCCAGTCACCCAACTCGGCGCTGGTCCACATTTGTTGCAACACGCGGAAGACGGGCACCGGCACGAGGCCGTAACCAAAACTGTAGGGGAACCAGCCGTAGAGTGCGACGAGCACCGCCGCGCTGACCGTCAGCGGGACAAGCAGGGTGCGGCGGGTGGGCGTCAGCGTTTCGGAATTCATGGGTTAATAGCGGTTGACGGTGGAGACGCGGCCTTCCTTGCGGGCGGCGTCCAGTTCGTCGTAAATCCAGCGGTAGGTTTTTTCCAGGCCGTCGCGCAGTTTGATGCCCGGCTCCCAGTTGAAGATTTTTTTGATGAGTGTGTTGTCGCTGTTGCGTCCGTTCACGCCTTTCGGGGCGCCGAGGTTGTAGTTGCGCTTGAGTTTCACGCCGGCGATGTCCTCGACAATGTCCACGAGTTGGTTGATGGAGACCAGTTCGTTGCTGCCGATGTTCAGCGGCTCGGTGAAGTCGCTGTTCATCAGCATTTGCGTGCCTTTGACGCAGTCGTCAATGTACATGAAGCTGCGCGTCTGCTCGCCGCCGCCCCAAATTTCAATTTCGCGCCCGCCGTTTTGCAATGCCTCGATGACTTTTCGGCAAATCGCGGCGGGGGCTTTTTCACGCCCGCCATCGTAGGTGCCGTGCGGTCCGTACACGTTGTGGTAACGGGCCGTGCGCGTGATGACGCCGAAGTCCTCGCGGAAATGCCGGCACATGCGCTCGCTGAACAGTTTTTCCCAGCCGTAACCGTCCTCCGGCAGCGCGGGGTAGGCGTCTTCTTCCTTCAACGCGGTGATGTTGAAGTCCCGTTGTTTGTCACCGTTGTACACGCACGCTGACGATGAGTAGAAGAAACGCGGCACGCCGTTCTTTTTCGCCGCCATGAGCAGGTGAGTGTTGATGAGCACGCTTAACATGCACAGCGCTTTGTTGTTTTCAATAAAACCCATGCCGCCCATGTCCGCGGCGAGGTTGTAAATTTCATCGTAGCCGCCGGCGGTCGCTTCCTCGCAGGCTTCTTTCAGGCTCAAATCCAGTGTGAGGGACTGAGCGTCAGCGTGCAGTTGGTACCAGTGGCCAAGAGGTTTTTTGTCCACCGCGCCGACCTTGTGCCCTTGTTTCAGCAAATCCCCGACCAAGTGTCCGCCGATGAAACCGCCTGCGCCGCAAACCAAGATTTTTTTCATGACAATTATTTTCTATTTCGCCGGATATTTTTTCAGTCCCAGCAGTTGCGGAATAATTTTGCACAAAAATCGCGGGTTGTTAAGCAAATAACGTTTCCACAACCGGCGCGGCTCGACGCACAGACGGAAGAGCCATTCCAGGCCGCTGCGCTGCATCCAGCGCGGGGCTTGCGGGACTTTGCCGGAATAAAAATCAAATGCCGCGCCGACGCCGAGCATCAGCGTAGTGTCGAGCTTGGGCAGATATTCCGCCATGAAGCGCTCTTGCTTCGGCGTGCTGAGGCCGACCCAGATAATGTCGGGTTTCAGGGCGCTGACCGTGGCGGTGAGTTCCGCCTTTTCCGTGAGCGTCAGCGGGCGAAAGGGTGGGCAGTGCGTACCGACGATTTTTGCGTTGGGAAATTTTCGCAACAGGGCGGCTTTGAGTTGCTCCGCGACACCGTCGGCGCCGCCGTAAAGAAAATGTGTGACCGGCAGCGGCTCCGTCGCCGCGAAGATGGAACGCATCAAGTCCGGCCCGTATACGCGGCTGATGTCAGTGTCAGCGCAATAATGTTTCGCCAGCCAGACAAGCGGCATTCCGTCGGTGGTGTTGAGGAACGCGCCGTTGAGGATGGCGCGAAATTCGGCGGAATCTTGCGCCTCAATGATGCCGTGCACCCCGGTGACGCACACGTAACCCTTGCGCCGCAGGCGCACCGCGTCCAGCGCCGCGTTTGTGGCCGCGCGCAGATTGAGCGCGCTGACCATGACACCGAGGACGTTGAATTGCGGGACGGACACGGGGTGTTTATTTTAAACACAGATTAACACGGATGAACACAGAAAAGGCGGCGGCGGCATTTGGCCGGCGCAATGTCACTCGCATTTTTGGCCGGGAATTTCCATTTTGAATTGTGGAATGCGGATGAGAATATCCTGCCCGTCCTCGTCCTTGGCGAGGTAGGCGCCCTCGGCGGTGCTGTCGCTGGCGATGAGGTGGTAGCTGTTGTACTGAAAGGAGTCGCCGGGTGTGAGGCGCGGGAACTGTCCGACCACGCCGTCGCCCTCGACCATCAGCCGTCGCCCTTGCGCGTCCACCACCAGCCATTTGCGGCCGCTGACGGTCACCACGCGCAGGCTGTTGTTGTGGATGGTGATGTAATAGACAAAACGGTGCGGACGGTCGGCGGGGTTGTCCGCGCGCGGAACAAATTCCACGCGGTCAAGGCGCGCGCTCAAACCGGCGAGTTCCTGATAATTGGCCATGGGTTATTGATAATGAATAATTGGTTTTTGAACAATCCTTATTTCAACCACGCCGCAAAATGCGCGGCGAGCCGCTGAACGTCAGCGAAGTGCGCGGCCTGGCCGTCAGCGGTGCAAAACCCGTAGCCGTCGCCGTAAGCCTTGCCGTTGACCACGCAGGCGTCGGTTTTGCAGATGCCGATTTGGCCCAGGCCTTTTTGCACGGCGTCGGGCCGCCCGCCTTCCAACTCATATTTCCAGCCGGCCAGTTTGCTGTCAGGGAACAAGCCGCGCAACTGGCGGATGATTTTCGGCGCGGGGCGGAGGACGATTTTTAATTCGGGAGTGTTGCTCGGAATTTTTTTGTAATCAAGCGGGCGGTTCTGGCCGTCTTGCATTTGGTGGATTTTGAAATCGGCGAGCGCGGCGGCGTGAAGAACAGCGCGTGTTTTTTTCTTTGCGAGAATTTGCAACTGCTCCAGCAGCGATTTGCCCGTGCCGAAGGGGATGACATTTTTGACCGTCAGCGGCCCGCGATAGGACGCCATTTCGCCGAGCAACAGTGTGACCTTGAAGCCGCTGACGGTGAGCGCGTTGGCGAGAGCGCAACCGAGTGTGCCGGTGGAAAAATTTGTGACGCGGCGCACGTCGTCAATCGGTTCGTAAGACGGGCCGGCGGTGATGATGACGGAGTTCATGCGCCGAGGGTAGCTGGGAAATTCCAAAACACAAAACCCAAATCCCGTGGAAATTACAAAGCACGGCTTGCGCGACTGCATTTTGCCCGGGATTTGGTTTTTGTGTTTTGGAATTTCCCAACTAAACTGGGTCAATGCGTCGTGTCATTCAGGGCATAATTTTATACTTGCTGGCGATAGTCATTCTCAGCGCCGTGCTGACGCCGGTGGCGTGCTGGTCAGTGTCAGCGGCGGGGTGGGACTTTCCCGCGCGGCGTGTGTTCAACCGCTCGCTGATGGTCAGCGCGTTGTTATTATTATGGCCGTTGGTGAAATTTTTGCGGATTGAAGGCTGGCGTCGCTGCGGGGTGACGGTCAGCGGTGTGTCCATGGCGCGAATTTTATTTTGGTTCGCGGCGGGCGTGGGGACGATTGCGTTGTTGTACGCGGGTCAGGCGGCGGCGGGCGTGGCGGAGTGGTCGCCGCGGTTGGCGTGGTGGCAGCCGCTGACGTTCATGTTGACAGCCGTCATTGTCAGCGTGCTGGAGGAAACCATGTTTCGCGGCGTGTTGTTTTGCGCGTGGATTGCGGATAATAAATGGCGCGCGCTGACGGTCATGATCATCGGCTCGGCGTTTTTTGCGACGGCGCATTTTATCAAGGCGCAAAATCCCGCCGACGCGGTGACGTGGTTGACGGGCTGGGAAATTTGGGCCGGCATGGGCGGGCGTTTTTTAATTTGGCGGTCGCTGGTGATGAACTGGCTGACGCTGTTCTGGACGGGAATGACGCTGTGCGCGGTGACGTGGCGTTATAAAAATATCTGGCTGCCGGCGGCGTTGCACGCGGGCTGGGTGTTCGCGCTGAAGACGGCGGGGCGGCTGGTGGTGACGGAGGAAAACGCCGGCTCGCTGTGGTTCGCTGGCAACGCGCTGGAAGGTTTGTGGCCGGCGCTGTTGCTGGCGGTCATGTGCGCGCTGACGCTGACCGTCGGCAAGAAGGAGGCGGGATGAGAAACATTCGCCGACTTGGAGTTTGTCTCGCGTGGCTGGCGGCGCTAATGTTGGCCATGCCCGTTCACGCGAAAATCAAACCGCCGCCGGAAGTCCCGGCAATCAGGCACGGGCAATACGAGTTCAAATGGCGCGGATTCTTCAACCGCGATGACACGCTGCTGTCCGTCGTGGTGGAGGCGTGGAGTTTGCCGGATGAAAAAACGCCCGTGACCAAGCCGGTGAAAATTATTCCGCTTCTTTGCAAGTCCACCGACCCGCGGCTTGAACTGGACGCGCAGTTTGAGTTTGTCACGTCCATGAAAATGGAGGACGGGTTGCTGGTGGCCGTGGCGGCGGGCCAGCCTTATTACATCGACCCCGGCACGCTGCGGGTGGTCGGCCCGCCGAAACCGGGCGGACGCTGACGCTCAACTATTGTGAAACGCTGGCTCGACAGTCTGCTTGATTTGCTTTATCCGACCTCACCGTCAGCGGGCGACGCGCGGGCGGTGGAAGAGCCGTTCTGCCACGTGTGCGGCGAGCCGTTTGCGGGCGAGTTAACGCCGCTGACGGTGTGCGCGAACTGCCGCGGGCGCGAATGGTTCATCGGCACGGCGCGCGCGGCGTATCGATCCGAGGGCGAGGTGCGCGACGCCATTCACGGTTTCAAATACAACCGGCAGTTTCATTTTTTGCGGCCACTGTCAGCGTGGCTCCTCGAAGGCTACACGCGATTTTATGACGGTCAGCGTTACGACGCGCTGGTGCCTGTGCCGTTGTATCCGCTGCGGCGGCGCGAGCGCGGTTACAATCAAGCGGCGGAACTGGCGGCGCGGCTGGGGCGTAAAATCGGCGCGCCGGTGTGGGACGCCCTGCGGCGGGTGAGGCGGACGAAGGTGCAGGCGCGATTGCGGCGCAGCGAGCGGATAAAAAATTTGCGCGCGGCGTTCGCGTTGCGGGAAAGTTTTTCCGGGCGGGTGCGCGGCAAGCGGCTGCTCATCATAGATGACGTGTTCACCACCGGCTCAACCGTCAACGCCTGCGCGCAGGTGCTGCGCCGCGCCGGAGCCGCGCGGCCCGACGCGCTGACGGTGGCGAGAGGCTGATGATTATGAATAATCAAGAGGCGGTGGACTGGCTGTTCAGTTTGCAAAAATCCGGCGTCAAACTTGGACTGGAGAATATGCTGCGCCTGTGCGCCGCGATTGGCGAGCCTCAGCGTCGGTTGAAATTCGTCCACCTCGCGGGCACCAACGGCAAAGGCTCCTGCGCGGCGATGATTGAGGCCATCTTGCGCCACGCGGGTTACAAAGTCGGATTGTACACTTCGCCGCATCTCGTTGAATTTGGCGAGCGCATCCAAGTTAACCGCGCGCCGCTGACGATGAGGCGGGTGGTGGAGCAGGTTGAATTTTTTAAAAAAATTGTCGCGCAACTGACCGTCAGCGGTGTGGAGCCGACGTTTTTCGAGGTGGTGACGGCGATGGCGTTGCGTGAGTTTGACCGTCAGCGGGTGGATATCGTCGTGCTGGAAACCGGCCTCGGCGGGCGGCTTGATTCGACGAACATCGTTACGCCGGAGTGCGGCGTCATCACCGGCATCGGGCTTGATCACATGGATTATTTGGGCGGCACGCTGACGCTCATCGCCGCCGAGAAAGCCGCCATCATCAAACGTGGCCGCCCCGTGGTCATCGGCGACATGGCGGAGGAGGCGCGGCGGGTCATTGTCAGCGTCGCGCAAGAGCAGGGGAGCGCGATGTATTTTTCCGAACAGCCATTGCCGCTGACGGTCAGGCTTGGATTGGTCGGTGAGTATCAGCGGCGGAATGCCGCGCTCGTGCTGCGTGTGTGCGACGCGCTGGGCGTCAGCGGGTGGGAGATTCCCGAAAACGCGCGGTTGGCGGGCTTGGCGGCGGCGGAATGGCCGGGGCGTTTTCAAATCATTTCGCGGCAACCGCTGGTCATTCTCGACGGCGCGCACAACCCGCAGGGCTTGGCTGCGGCATGGTCGGCGTGGCGGGAGTTGAACGGCAGCGAGCCGCCGCGCGTGATTTTCGGTTGTTTGAAAGACAAGGACGCGCGCGCGCTGGCGATGAGCCTGGACCACCCGGGCATTGAGGTTTGGCTGGCGCCAATCGAAGCCGCGCGCGGTGAATCGCCCTCACGCCTGGCGGAATTGTTTCACCGCGCCCAAACGCGGATTTTTCACAATGCCACCGATGCATTGACGCTGGCGATGAACGGTGAGATGCCGACGCTGATAGTTGGCTCGCTTTATCTGGCCGGGCAAATCCTCGCGGCGTTGCGCGGGCGGGCGCACCAGGCGGCGTTGAACGGCTAGATAAAACTCAATCCAAGGTTGCGAAAGAAAAGCGGCTGTGTTACCGTTGACTCATTATGTCATCCAACCAACCGCCACGCATACCAAAGCTGCCCAAGCCGCCGCGCAAAAATCCGCACAATGACAATGACGCCCCGAACTGGCGGGGGATGTTTTTGCTGCTCATCATCGGTACGCTGATTTTCGTACTGTGGTGGGGATGGAAAACCAACGCGGAGGGCGTGAGCGCGGATATCAAGACCAGCGAGTTTTATCAGTACCTGGAGCAGCATAAAATCGCCGGCGTGGAGACAGTGAACGATTCCTCGCTGGGCACCAACTCAATTCTCGTCAAGGGCAAATTTATCGACGGCTTCACCGTCAAGACAGAAAAGACCAAGCGCAACGCGATCAAATTTTCCACCACGGTTGACCGCTTGTACGGCGACGAATTGAAAAGCACCCTCGCCGCCGCCGGGTTCAAGGACGTGGATAACACCGTCGCGGACAACACGTTTTCGCAAATCATTTGGAGCATTGTGCCGTTCCTCGCCATCATCCTGATTTTTTATCTCCTGTTCAGCCGGCAAATGAAAATGGCGGGGCGCTCGGCGATGTCGTTCGGCCGCAGCAAAGCGCGGATGCTGGCCAAGGACAAAAACAAGATTACGTTTAAGGATATCGCCGGTGTTGAGGAGGCGAAGGAAGAGGTGCGCGAGATTGTGGACTTCCTGAAAGACCCGAAAAAATTCCAGCGGCTCGGCGGACGCATTCCGAAGGGCGTGCTGATGGTGGGGCCGCCCGGCACGGGCAAGACGCTGCTGGCCAAGGCCATCGCGGGCGAGGCTGATGTGCCGTTCTACGGCATCAGCGGCTCGGATTTTGTGGAAATGTTCGTCGGCGTCGGCGCGTCGCGCGTGCGGGACATGTTCGAGCAGGGGCGAAAGAGCGCGCCGTGTTTGATTTTTATTGATGAAATCGACGCGGTCGGACGCAGTCGCGGGCATGGCCTTGGCGGTGGTCACGACGAGCGCGAGCAGACATTGAACGCGTTGCTGGTGGAGATGGACGGCATTGACACGCAGGAAGGCGTCATTATCATCGCCGCGACGAACCGCAAGGACGTGCTTGATCCCGCGTTGCTGCGGCCCGGACGCTTTGACCGCGAGGTGACGGTGCATCTGCCCGATGTGAAGGGTCGCGAGCAAATTCTGTGCGTTCACGCCAAAAAGGTGCGGGCTTCCGAGCAGGTGGACTGGAACCAAATCGCGCGCGGCACGCCCGGCTTCAGCGGCGCGGAACTGGCCAACTTAATCAACGAGGCCGCGCTGCTGGCCGCGCGCCGCAACGCCGAGGTTGTCGAACAGCAAGACCTTGAGGAGGCGCGTGACAAGGTTCGCTGGGGTCGCGAGCGCCGTTCCATGGCCATGAGCGCGGAGCAGAAGAAAATCACCGCTTATCATGAGGCGGGGCACGCCTTGCTGAACCTCAAACTGGAACACACCGATCCGCTGCACAAAGTCTCCATCATTCCGCGCGGCCCGGCGCTGGGCGTGACGATGATGCTGCCGAAGGAAGACCGTTATGGCTACGAGAAGAAGAAAATCATCGATGATTTGTGCGTGTTGATGGGCGGCCGCGTTGCCGAGGAGTTATTCATCGGCGACATCGGCAGCGGCGCGTCGGGCGACATTAAAATGGCCACTTACTACGCGAAGAAGATGGTTTGTGAATGGGGCATGAGTGAGAAACTCGGCATGATAGAATATGGCGATCACGAGGATTACGTGTTCCTTGGTCGCGACATCAGCCGTTCCCGCGGCTACAGCGAAGAGACCGCGCGGGCGATTGACCACGAAATACATCACTTGGTGCAGAGCGCCTATGACCGGGCAAAAGTCATCATCAGCGCCAACCGCGAAACCATTGAGCTAATCGCCAACGCCCTGCTGGAATACGAGACACTGGACGCCGCGCACATTGAAGACTTGGCCCGCGACGGCAAAATGCGCAATCCTCCGCCGCGCCAGATGACCCCGCCCACCTTGCCCACCCCGCGGGAACCGCTGGGCATCGCGCAACCAAAGTCCGCCGCTGACAGTGACAACGGTACGTTGCCCGGACTGGAGCCGGCCGAGGCGTGAGCAAGAGTCACTGGCGGCACGCACAGGGAGTTTTAACCTTTGGCGCAAAACCGCTGCTGGCCGGCATCCTTAATGTCACCCCCGACTCTTTCTCCGACGGTGGCAGCCTCCCCACCGTTGACCACGCCTTGCGCCGCGCTGAGGATCTGCTCAACGCCGGTGCGCACCTCATCGACCTCGGTGGAGAATCCACCCGCCCCGGAGCCACCGCCGTGAGCGTGGATGAAGAACTCCGCCGCGTCATCCCTGTCATCAATGCGATGCACCGCCGCTGGCCGCTGACCGTCATCTCTATCGACACTTGCAAAGCCGAGGTCGCCCGCCAGGCCATTGAGGCCGGAGCCTCCATCATCAACGATGTCGGCGGTGGACGGTGGGATGAAAACATGCTAACTGTCGTCACCACCAGCGGGGCCGGTTACATCGCCACCCACAGCCTTGACCGGCATCACCGGCAAACCATCCCCGCCGACGCCAATCCCGCTGTCATCGTCAGCGATTTCTTGCGCAACCTCAGCGGCCGACTCATCCAACTTGGCGTTGACCCTCAGCGAATCATTTATGACCCTGGCGTCGGCTTTGGCAAAACCGCCGAACAAAACCGCCAACTCCTCCACGCCGCCCCCGTCTGGAGCGGACTGGAACGCCCGCTCATGTGGGGCATTTCCCGAAAACGCTTCCTTGCCCCCGATTGCCTGCCCGCTGACCGTGAACCTGCGGCGCGGCAAATTTACCGTCATC
Organism: Verrucomicrobiales bacterium; assembly: GCA_031279715.1. Classification (GTDB taxonomy): domain Bacteria; phylum Verrucomicrobiota; class Verrucomicrobiia; order Methylacidiphilales; family JAAUTS01; genus JAIRPN01. The sequence goes on from JAITHY010000250.1 coordinate 10,446, forward strand.
TCCTCACTCAAGAGTATCCGCAAATCTGGCGCGTCCACGATGTCAGCGCCAGCGCCCGGAGTATTGCCACCCACCCAGCCTCTTGCTGAATTTGGCATGATCGCAATCTCGGCTGGAGTCGCGGATTGGGTTGCTTTTTAGCGCGGGTGATTTATGCTTTTTCGTTCTATGGACGATACAAACGAGTTGTTGGCGGTGCGTCGCGGAAAGATTGAGAGGTTGAGGGAGCTGGGTGTTGACCCGTTCGGCCAGGTGTTTCCGGGGGTGCTGACGACGGGGCGGATTTTGGAGGAGTTCGCGGAGGGAAAAACCGTGCGCTGTGCGGGGCGTGTGATTGCGCACCGGGACATGGGGAAGAGTCATTTTCTCCACTTGCAGGATGAGGACGGGAAGTTGCAGATTTACGTGCAGACCAAGGCGCTGGCGGAGCGTGAGCAGGAGATTTTTAAACTGGTGGACTTGGGCGATTTCATTGGTGCGGACGGGACGCTGTTCGTGACCAGGACCGGGGAGAAGAGTGTGAAGGTCGGCGCGCTGACATTCTTGAGCAAGGCATTGAAACCGTTGCCGGGGAAGTGGCATGGTCTGCAGGATGTGGAGCAGCGTTACCGTCAGCGGTATTTGGATTTGATCAGCAATCCGGAGTCGCGGCAGACGCTGTTGCTGAGGAGCCGGATTGTCGAGGATGCCCGGCGCTTTTTTCAGGAGAAAAATTTTCTGGAGGTGGAGACGCCGATGATGCAGACGGTGCCGGGCGGCGCGGCGGCGCAGCCGTTTGTGACGCATCACAACGCGCTGAACATGGGGTTGTTTCTCCGTATCGCGCCGGAATTGTATTTGAAGCGGCTGCTGGTGGGAGGCTTTGGCAAGGTGTTTGAGTTGAACCGCAATTTCCGCAACGAGGGAATTTCACGCAAGCATAATCCGGAGTTTACGATGCTGGAGGCGTATTGGGCGTACGCTGACTATGAGGCGATGGCGGACTTGGTGGAGGAATTGATTGCGCGCCTGGCGGAGAAGTTTTGCGGCGGGACGGTGTTGAGACATGGCGAAAAGGTGATTGACTTGACGCGCCCGTGGCCGAGGAAGAAGTACCGCGATTGCATCACGGAAGCGGCGGGTTCGGATTGGTTCACCATCAGCGCCGGTGAACGGCGCGCGCGCGCGGCGCAACTGGGCGTGGAGTTGGCGCCGGGCCTGGAGGATTTTGAGGTGACGAATCAAGTGTACGAGAAGCTTGTGGAGGCGAAGACGATGAATCCGCTGTTCGTGACGCATTTGCCGAGGGAACTGGTGCCGCTGGCCAAGCAAAACGCTGATGATGACAGCGTGGTGGATGTGTATGAGTTGGTCATCAATGGGCAGGAGATTTCACCGGGCTACAGCGAGTTGAACGATCCGATTGTTCAGCGTCAGCGGCTTGAACATCAGGCGGGCGAGGAGACGCAGAAATTGGACGAGGATTTTTTGGCGGCGATGGAACACGGGATGCCGCCGGCGGGCGGGCTGGGGTTGGGGATTGACCGGCTGGTGATTTTGCTCACCGGCGCGGAGTCGATTCGTGACGTGATTTTATTCCCGCTGATGAAACCGAAAGGTTGACGTGAACGGTGAGATGTCAACCATGCCGCAGGGCATTCGCAACGCTTATTGGTTTCAGATTTACAATTCGTTCTCGTGGCCGATTGTAATTGGGATGCCGCTGCTGCTGTTGTTGAAACGCTTCGGCGCGGGGGCGACGGTGCTGGGTATCGCCACGGCGATGTCGCCGTTGTTCAACATTTTGCAAATTCCGGCGGCGGGTTACGTGGAACGTGTCGGTTACCGCGCGTTTGTGCTGCGCGGGTGGGCGTTGCGGAGTGTGTTTATTTTATTCTTCGCGCTGGTGACGGTGCTGCCGGCGTCGATTGACGCGACCACAAAAATCGTGCTGATACTGGGCTTGCTGGTTTTTTACACCGCCAGTCGCGGCATTTCCGCGTGCGGGTTTCTACCGTGGATGACGCGGCTGGTTCCGGAGGCGCATCGTGGCGAATACATCTCACGCGACCAGTTGTGCGGCAACGTGTCGCTATTGGTGGGGTCGCTGCTGGCGTCGCTGTATTTGAAGTGGGAGGACGGTGTCGGCGCGTTCGGCGTGTTGTATCTTGCCGCGTTTGTGATGGCGATGATGAGTCTGGTGTATTTGAAGAAAATTCCAGACGCGCCCGTGCCGGAATCCTCGCGCAGCCCCGCTGCTGTGCCATGGAGGGCGATTTTGAATTATCGCCCGTTTCGGATTTTTCTGGCGTTCAACTGTCTGCTCTACGTGTCGCACTCTGTCGCCGCCGTGTTGTACGTGGTGATGTTGCGCGGGTTATACGACTATGCCGACGCGAACTTTCTCATGCTCAGCGTCATTTGCAGCGCGGTGTTCATTGTCAGCATTTACTTTTTGCCGCGCTTCATCAACCGCAGCGGCAACAAGCCATTCCTCACCGCCTCGCTTATTTTGCAAATTCTGCATATGGTCGGCTGGATGCTCATCGCGGCGAAGATAACTCCGTTGGCGTGGTGGAGCGTGATTTTGCAACAAGGCAGCTGGGGTGTCGCGTCGGCGTTCTTCATTCTGGCGAATACGCGGATGGTGATGTCCATTGTGCCGGAGATGGGGCGCAGCCATTTCTTCGCCGTGTTTACTGTGGGGCAGAATTTGGTGCTGGGGCTGAGTCCCGTGTTGGGTGGTTTGCTGGTGGACTCGCTGCGGGGCTTTTCCGCGCAATGGGGCGCGTGGGCGTGGAATCCGTACAGCCTCGGCTACGTGCCGATGGTCTTGATCATGCTCGCCAGCGCTTTTATACTGGCCCGCGTGGAGGAGGCGAAGGCCATGAGTCTGGGCGAGTTTTACCGCGAACTGCTGGTGAACACCCCGGCGCGCGCCATCAGCCGCGTCATCCGCAGATTGCCGTTATGAAGAATGGAATGTTCAAAAAGGTCACGCTCAGCGCGGCGCCATGGTTGATGCCGTGGCTCATTCGTTTGCTTGGGCTGACCATGCGCGTCACCGTCAGCGATCCCGACGGCGTATTGGACGGACTCCGTCAGCGTCCGTTGTTAATCGCCTTTTGGCACAATCGGTTGGTGATGATGCCGTGGTTGTTTCGCAAATATTTCAAGGGCGGATTGCCGGGCAAGGTCATGATCAGCGCCAGCCGTGACGGTCAGCTGATCACCGATATTATCAAGCGTTTTGACATCGGCACTTTCCGCGGTTCCTCCTCCAAGCACGGGATTCGCGCAATGCGGGAAATGGCGAGGGAACTGGAGCACGCCAGGTTTGTCCTCGCCTTCACGCCTGACGGTCCGCGCGGTCCGGTGTACCAGGTGCAGCCCGGCATCATCTACCTTGCCGCCCACAGCGGCTTGCCCATTGTGCCGGTGACGTATCATCTGTCGTGGAAATGGCGCGCGGACAGTTGGGACCAAATGCCGCTGCCGCTGCCGTTCACGCGCTGCGAGTTGGTGATTGGCAAACCGTTGCGTGTGGACGCTGGTGATGACCTTGCCGTCGCCGCCGGGGAATTGGCTCGACGGCTGGGCAATTAACGCGTTTCTTTTCCGAGGGCAAACGGGCAGGCCGGTGGCTTGTCGTCCGCGCCGGGCTTCACAAACGTGTGCACGCCGTACACCAACACTCCCGCCACAATCGCCGCGACAATCCACGCGCCGAGACTGGCGAGATAACCCGAACGGAAAATTGTGCGCGTCAGCGGCACCGCAAAAATCAAGAACACCAACACCACCGAGCCGATGATTAAACCGGGGTCATAACTTTTGTTCGAGAGAAACGGCGCCACATACATTTGCGCCAGCGCCCCCGCCGCCAGCAGCAGAGCGACGCTGACGATGACCGCCAGCAGGCCCGCCGCCATGGAGTTACGCGATGCCCCGCCGAGCGAGTGCCCTTGGGCGAGGCACACCGCCAGCAGAATGAAGCCGACGATGAACGAGAGCAAAAACTCCCGCATGCTTTGCGGTGAGAACAAGGCCTGTTGCAAAAATTCCCATGCAAGGCGGACAAACCAGTCGGTATCGAATGAATGAGGCATGGGGAGATTTTCAACAATCCAGCGGCAATGTCAATCCCTACTCCCCGCTGACGATGAAGATTCTCCCCAACAGCGGCGGAGTCCGTGTTTTATGGTGGCAGTTTTGAGATTTAAGTTATAATTCTTCCATGCGTCAACGCCGCCAGATTCGCTTGTTTCGTTTTGTCCGGGACGCTTGGACAGACGGGATGCGGGAGTGGTTGCGGGCGCGGGCGGCGGGGGCGCTGCAAGGGGAGCTGGCGTGGGTGGTGGTGGCGGATTTGGCTCAGGGGGCGTGGTTGCGGCGGCGGGCGGTGGAGGAGGACATTGCATTGCTGGGGGTGAGGTTTTTGACGGCGGGGGCCTTGCGGCGGGAGTTGGGCGCGCTGCTGGGGGAGGAGTGCCGACTGCTGGGGCGGGAGAGTTTGGAGTTTTTGTTGAAGCTGGAGGCGATGGAACACACGGGAGCGGAGGCGGGGTCGGTGGCGCTTGACCCGGGGCAGTGTCTGGCGGCATTGGATGACCTGGCGCGCGCGGGGTGGTCGGGGGAGGAGGCCGATTTGGGCGAGGTGCCGTCGCCGGCGCGGGAGTGGCTCAGAGTGCTGGCGGGGAGCGGAGCCTGGGCGCCGGAGATTGACCGGCAGTTGAAAAGGAAGGGCGGGAAATTGGAGCGATTGCATCTTTGCTTTTGGGCTTGGGATTGGGAACTGGGGACGGAGCGCTCCTTGTTAGCGGTGGCGCTGACGGTGACGAACTCGGCCGTGTTTTTCCTGCCGTCGCCGCTGGAGGATTTGGAATTTAATTGGGTGTTGGAGTTGGAGGAATTGTGCGGAGTGACAGCGGAGGTTTGCGGGGAGTCGGGGTTTGTTTCGGCGCATGAGGAATTGGCGGAACGATTGTTTCGGAAAGGGGAGGCGCTGACGGTGACACGGGTGCCGGATGTGTTGGTTGGGGAGACAGAGAGGGACGAACTGGCTTTGTTGGAGCGGGAGGTGTGGCGGGGATTGGCGGATTGCTGTGAGGGTGGACAAATCGGTGTGGTGTTTCCCGCGCGTAGTGTGTTGTCCCGGCTGCTGGCGGGGCGATTGTCAGCGGCGGGGGTGCCGTTGTTTGACCATATCGGGAATGTATTGCCGGCGGATTGGTCGGCGGAGGTGCAGCGGAAGCTGGCGGCGTATTATTTGTATGGGTGCCAGGTGGATGATTTTTTGTCGCTGATGATGGTGTGCGGGAAGGTGGAGCCGATGCGGTTGCGGCGGGAGTTGAAGGAATTGTTTCGGTGGCGCCAGACACGCTCGGTGCCGGAGCTGTTGGTGGACGCTGACGGTGAGGCGGGGAAGTTGGCGCGGGCACTGGGGGTGTGGCGGGAGCGGGCGGAGTGGCTGGAGTTGAAAGCGGACTGGCAGCGGGTGGCGCGGCTGGTTGGCGGCTCGACGGAGTGTTTGGAGCCGTTGTGGTCGCGGTTGGACATGGCGTTGGCGGGGCGGACAATCAAGGGGCGGGCCTTTTTGGAATATGTGATCGGATTGTTGCGGGCATCGCGGACGGGGCGGGAGGGGGCGGAGGTGTTTGCGAAAGTGGAGATTGTCACGTTGCGGCAGGCGGCGGGACGGGTGTGGCGGCATTTGATTTTCGCGGAGTCGAACGAGGGGCGCTCACCGCTGCCGGTGAGGGAGAACCCGTTTTTGCCGGACGTGTCACGTGTGGCGCTGAACCGTCGGCGCGGCGCTGACCGTGGGTGGTTGTTCACGACGGGTGAGCGGGCATTGTTGGAGGATAAACGGTTGCGCGATGTGCTGGAGAATTGCGACGGGACGGCGGTGTTCACGGCGTCGGCATTTGATGGGGATCGGGCATTGTATCCGAACGGGCTGGTGTCGCAACTGCTGGCGTCGCGGGGTGGCGTGCTGGGGGAGTGGCGCCGGCTGACGGTCAGCGTCGGTGTGGCCGCGGGCGCTGACGGTGAGCAGTTGGACGAGGCGGAGCACACGCGGTTGGCGGCGATTGCGGAGAATCGGCGTGACCCGCGGCGGGCGTTTGACGAGTATTCGTTTTGTTATCCGGAACAGTTTGCGGAGGGCTTGTGCTGGAGCGCGACGAGGCTGGAGGATCTCACCCACTGTTCGGCGACGGCGGCGTTGGCGCTGCTGTTCAACGCGGAGGCGGCTGATGCCGGGGATTTCACGCGTAACGAAAGTTGGTTCACCGGCACGCTGACGCACGAGTGGATAAGGCGTTATCTCGCCGATGGTGTTCCGCCGCTGACGATGAGGGAGGCGCAACTGGAGGAGGTGGGCGCGGCGTTGCGGCGCGAGTTGAATGTCAGCGGGCTGTGGTTGGAAACGGCATTTCGCTCGGCGCGGTGGATGACGGGTGAGTTGCTGGCGATGGCGTATGCGGAGGGTTTGGCGAAGTCGGACTCGATGGGTGTTGAGCGCGACATTGTGGGTGTGGTGCGGACGACGGCGGGATCGCTGAGGTTGAAGGGGCGGATGGATTTGGTGCTGGCGGACGGCGCGCATTGGCGGGTGTTTGATTTCAAGACGGGGAAGGCGGACGCTCCGACGGCGAAGGCTTTGGCGCGCGGGGACGGGTTGCAATTCGGCGCGTATTTGTTGTTGGCGCTGTCAGCGGGCGCAAAGTCGGCGACGGTGCAATGCCTCAGCCCGAAGCGCAGCGTGAGCCGGACGCTGACGATGGCGGAGACGGCGGACGCGGAACAAGGACTGGCGCGGGCGGCGCTGGTGCAGCGGACGCTGCGGTTCGGCATTAGCGCGGCGAAGCACAACAACGAATGGTGCGAGCGGCTGCCGCTGGCGCAGATGCCGATTGAGTGGTCTGTGCTGGCGGCGAAGGCGCGGCTGACGTTTGGCGGCGGGGAGGACGCTGACAGTGAATAAACCCGCCGATCAACGTGATCGTGAGCGGTTTGTCAGCGAACTGGGCGCGAACTTTTGTGTTTCCGCGAGCGCGGGCGCGGGCAAGACGACGGCGATTGTGCGACGCATTGTGGAGTTGGCGCGGCGCGGGAACGCTGACGGTGAGTTGGGGCGGTTGGTGGTGGTGACTTACACGGTGTCGGCGGCGGAGGAATTGCGGGTGCGGGCGCGGGAGGAGATTTTTAAGAATTTGCCGGCGGAGGGGGCGGAGCGTCAGCGGGTCATCGCGGCGTGTGGGCGGGCGTTTTGCGCGACGTTTGACTGGTTTTGGGGGAAGTTGGTGGGGGAGGAGGGA
>JAITHY010000253.1 GCA_031279715.1 Verrucomicrobiales bacterium
TCGCTGGAATACCAGGACGGCGCGGTGTGGCGCCCTTACCGGCAGGTGTCGTTCAGCAAACCCGGCAACCAGCGCGCCACCGGCGTGGCGTATGATTATGACGCCGGCGAGGACGCGAAAATCAGCGCGGGCAGCCCCGTCAGCGGCGACCCGTACCGGCAGTCATTGTGGAAAGTATGGCGCGGGTCGAACACGGCGCTGAACTTCACGCGGGTCAAGACGGTGACTTGGGCGGGAAAAAACTGGACGGTATATTATCCGCGCGATGTGTCGCTGACAGTGGACCCGCGCCTGAACGGGTCTCTCGAACACGGCTTTGGCGAAATCCAAGGAAGCGTCGGCCAGTGGCTGGACTTGAACAATCCGGCGTCCATCAAGACGTTGTGGCCCGCGCAGGATGGCGGCGCGTTTGCCGCGGCGGATATGTTTCACGGTTACTGGCACTGCAATTACAGCGTGAACATGCAAATTGCGCCGCCCAAACCGCCGGTCTATTACAGCCGCGCGGGCGAGTCGGGGACGGACAAAAACGGTTATTTCAAGGACGCTGACGGTGTGGTGCGACGGCCCATGGGCGCGTTCGCGGCGGGCAACACGATTGGGATGCCGCTGACGACGGTGAAGGGCTATTCGGGTATGACGTCGAACCGGCCTGTGATGCTGCAACGCCCTTACCGCAGCGTGGCGGAACTGGGTTACGTGTTTGCCAATCTGCCGTGGAAACACGCGGGCATGCTGTTTCCGGAAAGCGGTTTCAATCCACTGCTGGATGTGTTCGGCGTCAGCGACCGCGACGGCGCGCTGACAGCGGGGCAAGTGGATTTGAACACCCGGCAGGCGCCGGTGCTGCAAGCCATCCTCAGCGGCGCGTATCGCGACGAACTCGCGCTGTCCAACAACACCACCGACGCGCTGACGGTCAGCGAGGTCGAGGCCATCGCTGACGCTCTGCTTGAACACACCGCGCGCAAGCCGCTGGAGAACGTGGCGGATTTGGCTGGCCGTTACGACGCCGCCGAGGCCCAGGATTTCGGTTACGAAAAGCCGGTGCCCTACAACGGCTTCAGCGCCAGGCTGCCATCACTCTACGGCGGCACGGGCGCCGCCGGTGACAAGAACAAAAAAATTCCGCGCTTCATGGAAAGCGCCCTGCGCGCCCTGAGCGACAGCGGGCAGGCGGGGACGTGGAATTTATTGATTGACGTCATCGCGCAAACCGGACACGCCGCTGACAGTCAGAATTTTTTCGTGGAAGCGGAGCGGCGCTACTGGGTGCACGTCGCCATCAACCGGCAAACCGGAAAGATCATCGCCCGCCAACTGGAGGAAATCACCGAGTAAAAACCGCCAAATTTTCATATTACTGTAATACTAATTATTTCTTGCCGAAAGTTTCAATTAGGAGAATTGTGTTCCTCAGAACAGAAAGGAATATCCATGAAAATCAATAGATTGAGCTATCGGGAAAAATATGTTAGAATTCGTCTGGGCTTTGCTGGGCTTGTGGGCTGCGGGCTGATTATCCTGGCAACAGCGGTCCCTGTCAGCGCGCAATGGACCGGCACGCTGACTTGGAACGCCACTGGCAATGCGAATTGGGATGACGTCAACTGGCAACTCAACGGTAGCGGCGGAAATATCGCCTTCATCAACAACGCGCCCTTCACCTTCAGCGGCAACTTTGACGCCATCGGCAGCGGCACTGCCGCCGGAGTGACGCTGACCGTGCTGGACGGCGCCACTTTGTATGACGGCATGGTGCTCACTTCCACCAATCTCAACTGGGGCACCAACAACGTCGGCACCTTGCTGTCCGGCTCAACTTACAGTTTCCGCGAAAACTGGAACATCAATACCGCCGGCGTAAACAACGCCATCGTCGGCAGCAGCGACATCGTCGCGCAATTCACCAATTACTCCGGCACCGTCACCGTCAGCGGCGCCCAGTACGCCAAAACACTCCTCTTCAACGGCGGCGGCAACATCGTCCTGGCCAGCAACAGCGGCACCTTGTTCCTCGCCCCGGGACCGGACAGCGGCACCGTCGTCAGAGTTCAGGACGCCACCAATGTCGAAATCCGCGCTGACATTGATGACCGCCACCTCGCCGCCGACATCAAGGCCGGCATGCACTTCCGCAACCAAGGCGGCGGCACGCTGACGCTGAACAACAACAAACTCACCGCCACCGGCGGCGTCAACTTCACCAACAACTCAACCAGCGTCACCGCCATTCACAACGTCACCATCGCCGGCGGCGGCAACCTGGCCTTCAGCAATGGCACCTATAATTTCACCGGCATTACGTCCGTGGCGTCCACCACCAACGACGTGCAGCTTAATGGCAACAGCACATGGAACATAGCCGCCGGCGCTGTCGTTGACCTCACCAATTTCAGCGGCAACAACATCTGGCTCGGCAACAACGACAACAGCACCGCGACAATCAACATTAAGGGAGGAGTGAACTTCAGCAAAAATCTACACATCGGCAACGGCAACAACGCCATCGGCAGTCTCACCCTCAGCGGCACCGGCCAGTTGGGAGCCGACTCAATCAATGTGGGCGACAACGCCAACAACGCCCAAGGCAGGCTGACCCTCACGGACACCAGTTGGATTAACGCCTATAACATCACCGTCGGCGCAAACGGCAACAACGGCGCCATGACCCTGGCCAACTCCGCCTCTGCCACCCTCAACGGCAACCTCAACATCAGCACCAACAACGGCGTCATCGGCATATTCAGCGCCAGCGACAACTCCCGCCTCACCGCCAACAACCAAATCGGCATCGGCAATCCGGACGGCTCTTACGCCGTGGTTAACCTTGACGGCAACGCCAAGCTCGCCGCGGGCTATTTCACCATCGCCAACACCGGCAACGGTTACGCCGAAATCAACCTGCGCGGCAACTCTTCACTTGAACTCCTCAGCAACAGTTTTAAGGCAATTTACGCCGGCAAAACAGGCACTGCCGTCATCAACATTTACGACACCGCCAGCATCAACACCGCGACCATCGGTGACAGCAACGACTTCTACCTCGGCGAACGCGGCGGCGCGGGCAAGGCGACGCTGAACGTGTACTCCGGCACGGTGCAATTGCGCACCGGCAAGTATTTGTACGTCAACCAAAACAACGACCAAAACGGCTCCGAAGGCATCATCAACCTCAGCGGCGGCACCATCATCGCCGACTCCATCGCCTTCGGTTCCACCGCCGTCACCAGCGGCAGCAACAAGGCGTACCTGAACATCACCGGCGGCGAGTTGGTGCTCGGAAATTTCCATCCGCTGCATACCGGCAACTGGAACTCCTGGCAGGAGGCCGATCCCACCCACACCGCCAGCGACACGCAAATCAACCTCGGCGGCGGCACCATCACGCTGCCCAACGGCCTTGAAACCTCAATGAAGATGACTCTCACCGGCAGCGGCGGCAACATCAAGTTCAACGCGCCCGGCAAAAACATGTGGCTCAACGGCGTCGTCAGCGGCACCGGCGGTTTGCAAGTGCGGGCCGGCACGCTCATCATCAGCGGCACCGGCGGCACCGCTGTCATTGACACATGGACCGGCCAGACGGTCATCGACAGCGGCGCGACGTTCCGGGTGGACAATTATTCCCAACTGTCCATCTCCCTTGCCCAATTGGAAGCGGAGGGCAACCGCGCCGCCTTCGACGGTGCCGGCACACTGAACCTGACCAACGGCATCGTGAACATTGATTTCTCCAACATCAGCGGCACGGAATGGACTCTGTTCAGCGCTTCCCTGCTCACTGGTGATGACCTCACCGTCGGCGCAAACTGGCTGGCGGGTTTCACCAACGAAGGCGGCGGGATTTGGACCAGGGATGCTTACACCTTCGACCTCAGCACCGGCATCCTCACTATTCCCGAACCATCGGTGTGGACGCTGCTGATGACCGGAGCGGCTATTTTGGCGCTGGCGCGGAAAAGACGCTGACTTTGCTCCCAAGTGTATTTCATGATTGAAATCAATCATGAAATAAATTGACATTAATGATAATTGGTACAATGATGCTGCCTGGTAAAAAAACCAGACAAAGCTTATGCAAAGAATTGTAAAACATGATGATTTATGGTATGATAAGTTCAGGGAAGAGTGTCGTCGTGTCGTCGTGTCGTCGTGTCGTCGTGTCGGCAACAGCGGCTGACGGTTCCGCGCTGGTCGTCGTGCTGGCGATGGTCGTCCTGCTCACAGCGCTGACAGTGGCGTTTTTTTCCCGCGCGCTGCTTGAACAGCAAATCTCCGCCAGCAGCGCCAACCAGACCAAGGTTGACCTCTTCGCCCAGGGAATTGTCGCCACCATTCAAGCCGAGTTAAAACAAGAAATTACCGACCCAGCCTATTCCACCACCTTCAGCGGCACGCCCATGGTCAGCGGCACCATTTACCGCCCCAAGACCTTCGCTGATGCCGCGCCGTCACGGGCGAGCCTGACGGGGCTGATGACCGGCGATTTGCCCAACCTGGTGAAAATGAGCGCCGCCAGCCACGGCTTTTACGGCAATGAGGCGTCCCGCGCATCGTCAGCGTCCACCACCGGAACCTCGCTCAATGGCCGCGCGATATCGCTGGAACGGTGGAACAAGCCGCTGCTGCTTCCCAAGTTAAATCCAAACTCCACCGATTTGACCCCTGTCAGCGCGGTGACGGCGCCGGATTGGATTTTGGTGTCGCGCGATGGCGACAACCCGACCGCGGCGAACGAGAAAGTGGTGGGGCGTTACGCTTACATGATTTATAACGAAGGCGGTTTGCTGGACGCCAATGTCGCCGGCTATCCCCGTGCCGGCAGCGTCAGCGGCTCCCAGCGGCTGGCGTTGAGCCGGAAAGGCTCTTCCGCATTCGCGGATTTGACGGTGCTGCCGGGCCTGGCGGACTTGGGCGGAAGCCGCGCCGAGGAGATTGTCAACCAACTGACCGGCTGGCGCAATTTCGCCGTGGCGCGATTCTCCGGAAATTTTCCCGCGCTGACGGTGAGCAGCGACACGCTGGACCGTTATCTGAATTACGCGACCCGGCACCCCGCGCGCGGACTCACCGTCAGCGGCTCGTTTTTCAACGGACAAAGCGACCGGCAATTCATCAGCCGCCAGCAGTTGATTAAATTTCTAACCGAGGCGGTCGCTGACAATGACGACGAGCGGGCCAAATTGCAAACCGCCTTGCATTATCTGGGCACCTTCAGCCGTTCGCTGAACCAACCCTCATACTGGCCCGACCCCGACCGCCCGAAAATTGTCCGGCAACCCAAATACGGCGGCGAGGAAATTGTCTCCAACGCTGAGGGTCACGACAACGATGTAAACCCGCAATTCCGCTCCGTGCAAGTCACAACGGCCATCGCCAACAGCGGTGCCACGCGCAACGACGGCTCCAAATTCGTGACGGGCGAGCCGCTGGTGAAGAAACGATTCCCCCTGTCTTATTTGCTGTGGCTGACGTACAAAGGACCGAGCGTCACGGGCATGAGCAACGGCGACGACTTGTTCCAGGCTTACGTGAACACCGGAATGTCAGCGAACGAGGTGGAACGATTGCGGCGTCTGGGCACTCCGGAGAACATCCGGAAATATTTCGGCTTGGAATGGCAGCCGCCAAGAAACGGGCGCGGCGGTTATTGGGAATACGTTCACCGGTATCAAAAAAGCGACGGCTACACGGTTGCCACACTGGACGACGTGCTGCTGGACGAGCGGCGGGAGCCGAATTTTTTCGAGTTGCTGCAAGCCGCCATTTGCGCGGGCAGCCTCGGCGTAACCCGCAACATCGGCGGCACTGGCGGAGACCTCAGCGACGAAGACGGTTTCAAATATTACCAATCCAAGCGACTGGACAGCCGCGTGGATTTCCACACCTTGCAAATCGGCGTGAACATCATCGACCAGTCGCAGCCGGAAAATTTTCCCACGCTTCTGGTGTTTCACGAGGGCGGCGCGCGCGATTATGTGCGCCCGTTTTGGGGAACGGTGGACTTGCCCTACATGTCCAGCCTGATGCGGGTGCGGCTGATGACTGAACCACCGGCGGCGGCGCTGATGCCCGTGCCGCAGAATTTTTGGCCGGAGGAGAAAAACTTTTCCTTTGGCGCCTCTCTTGATACCAAGCCCAACGGCGGCTACCTTGAGGCGGGCACAATGGTGGTGATGGAAGTGCCGGTGCTGTGGAATACGCACCGGCAGATCAACCGCGCGTTACCCGGCCCGGCACAATTGCGCGCCGGCGTTTCCAACGCCGTCATCAACCGGCCCTCAAGCGCCGCCTCAACGAACGGGCACAGCACGTTTGTGTCCGCCATCAAAGCCAACCCGCCCGTCTATACCACCGACTCCAACGGCAACACTTCGGTCGAGCGCATCGGAAACATTGACTCAATGAGCGCCCCGTGGGACAACGGTTATGTGGAAATGGGTGACAACGGAACGGGCATGGTGCTGCCCCTTTCCGCCAACGGCATCAACACGTTTGTCTATTTCCCCGCTGACAGCGCGCTGTACCGCGAGCCGACGCCGTTGCTCCGCTCTGTCGGCGCGCTGACCTTGAGCATCGACGCCAACAACGCGCTGGTCAGGCCGGAAGTGAAACGCGCCACCAGCGCATGGCGCAACGGCGTGCCGGAGACGGGCGATTCCGGAGGCGCCGGCACGGAGCAATTTTTCGGCTGCCTGTTCGGTACTCATCCGGCCCGCATGCTGAAAGACAACGGCATCGCCGTCGTTGGCGGCAAGCTGGTCAGCCGCTATCAAATCTGGAGCATTGATTCCGCTCAGCAAAACGGCGCGCCGCTGACCGTGACGCTGGAATACCTTGACCCCGTCAGCGGCGGCTGGACGCCCTACAAGCAATATTTGCACCGCATTAATTTCAACGGCATGACGCCGCCAACCCTGCGCGGCAGTTGGGATCCGGCGGTGTTGCCCAGCATGGCGAACAACAACCAAAGCCAGCCCAAGGCGTCCGCCATGGCCAATCTGGACATCATGGGCATGAACGGCGAAAAAAATTATCGCGCCCACGCGCGCAACAACGCCTTCTTCGACCCGCGTTCCGCGCGCTGGGGCACGGTCAAGGACTGGCATTGCCCGCCCATGCTGGCCTCCTCCGTTGACCCGTCGCGAACGATGCTGGAAACGTTCCGTCCGGGCGCTGACAATGGCGGCGGGATGTTCGACGCCTACATCGGCCTGGTTTCCCAAAACAAGGACCTGAGCAAGAAAGGCGTCAACCTCAGCGCCACTTACGAGGATCCGGACACCGTGGTGCGCCGCGCGATGGGCGCGTGGGTGCCGACGCGTGACAACTGGTCGAACGCCACCACCACCATCGGATTGCCGCAGGCGACGGTGCTGGGCAATTCCAACAACCAATACAACCGCCCGCTGATGCTGAACCGCCCTTTCCGCAGCGTGGCGGAACTGGGCGTGGTGTATCGCGACGTGCCGTGGCGAAACCTTGATTTTTTTACTCCGGAAAGCGGCGACGCGGCGTTGCTGGATGTGTTCTGCGTCGCTGACGATGAGCGCGGCGACGCTCTGGAGGCGGGCAAGGTGGACTTGAACACCCGCAACGCGCCGGTGGTGCGGGCGCTGCTGGCGGGCGCTTACCGTGACGAGTTCTCAGCGCTCGCCAACAATGACACGGCGCTGTCAACCGGCGAGTCGCTGACACTGGCGCAATTATTGGTGGAGCGGACGAGCGGCAACGCGCGCGGCCAGGGGCCATTCTCTAATGTGGCGGATTTGGTCGGACGGTGGATTCCCGGCTCGACCAAGGAGCAAGCCTACGAGGCCTGGAATTTCACCGACGGCGCGACCACCTACAGCGGTTTCAGCGATGACCTGGGAAATTATCAGGGAGGTTCACCGTCAGCGAACAATCTGGTGCAAAGTTTCCGCGAAACAGCGATGCGCGCACTGTCGGACGCGGGCCAGGCGGGAATATGGAATTTGCTGATTGACGTGGTGGCGCAGACCGGTCACTACCCGAACACCGCCGGCAACACCGATGATTTTATGGTGGACGGTGAGCGGCGTTATTGGGTACACTTGGCAATTGACCGCCAGACGGGGCGGGTTATTGACCAACAACTTGAAGTGGTGAACGAATGAATTTTACACGGCTCAACTGGGTGACGGTCAGCGTCCTGCTGGCAAGTTCACTGTCAGCGGCGAACGAACCGGCGCTGGACGCTGAATTCAAACTGAAGCAACCGGAAGGTTATTGCGCGTGGCAAATCACCCATAGTTACGCAAAACTCAACCTCAAGGACGCGAAAGGCGCGCCGCTGCCGGAGCCTGATTCATACGGCATCAAACACGCGACGCTGACCATGACCCCGCCGCTGTGGCGCGAAGTGGTGGAGGACACGCGCGGCGACGTCATTGAGTTCTGGTTCGACGGTTCGACGACATTTTACAAGAGCAACCGCGACCCGCTGCTGCGGACGACCTCAGGCATGGCGGGCTTGCAACCGGTGATGGGTGACAAGGGGTTCCGCGACTTGGCATGGGCGAATGAAAAAACGTTCACCGGCCGGCAAAAACTCGGAACACGGCAATGTCTGGTGTTCGCCAAGGATGACATGAAACTGTGGGTGGACGCCGGCACGCATTATCCCGCGCGCTGGCAGCGTGGCAACGAGACGCGTGATTACCAGCAACTTCCCGCGCCGACGGACGCGCTCATCATGCCCGCTGACATTGCCAGGGAAGCCGAGGCAATGGCGCACGACATGGAGTTGTACAAACGCCCCGTCCCCAAGCTGGGCCGCGGGTTGCGGCAGTAATGGCGCTGTATTGCCGCAATATGAATTATTTCTTGATTGATAAAAACAACCGCCATGGTATTTTGCCAATTATGACTTTTTTAAAATTAATCGCCGCCTGCTTAACGCTGACAATGACAGCGCTGACGGTCAGCGCGGAGTCTTTGCCCAAGTTGGAACGCGGCGCGCACGGGACACTGCGGCTGACGGTTAATGACCGGCCGTTTCTGGTGCTGGGCGGCGAGTTGCACAATTCCGCCGCTTCAAATGACAAAAACACGGCGAAAATTTTTCCCAGGTTAAAAGCCATGGGATTGAACACCGTTATCGCGCCGGTGTATTGGGAGTTGACCGAGCCTGAGGAAGGCAAGTTTGATTTTCAACTGCTCGACGCCATGGTGCGGCAGGCGCGGGAGCAAAATTTGAAACTCATTGTGCTGTGGTTCGGCTCCTATAAAAACGGCAAATCCACCTACCCGCCGCCATGGGTAATGGGTGACCCTCAGCGTTTCCCCCGCCAACAGTGGGCGGACGGCGGTTTGGCGCCGTACCTGTCGGTGACCGCGCCGGTCAACTGGCAGACTGACGCGCGGGCGTTCGCGGCGATGATGAAACATTTGCGCGAAATTGATGACCATCAGCGCACGGTCATCGCTGTTCAAGTTGAAAACGAAGTCGGTATTTTCGGCAACGACGTGAAAAAAATGCCCGCCATCACCGCCGCTGCCAATGACACCCGGGTGCCCGATGAATTGGCGGATTATTTGACAAAGCACAGCGCGGAATTGCTGCCGGAAACCCGCGCGTTTTGGAGTGGCAAGGTCGGCGGCTCCTGGCGCGAAATGTTCGGCGCGGCGGCGGAGGAAATTTACCTCGCCTGGCACCTCGCGCGTTATCAGGAACACGTCACCGTCGCGGGAAAAGCCGAGTACCCGCTGCCGATGTTCGTCAACACATGGATTAAACAGCACGAGGAGGAAACCGGCTATCCGTGGGGCGGGCCAAACGCGGCGATGTTTGACATCTGGCGGGCGGGCGCGCCATCCATTGAATTGTTCTCGCTCGACATCTACGACCCTGATTTCAAGCTGAACGCCGCGCTCTTCACCCGCCAGGGCAACCCGCTGTTCCTGCCGGAAATCGTCAACAAACCCGTCGCCGTGCCGATGATGTTGTACGCTGTCGGTCACAGTCACGCGACCTGCGTGTCACCGTTCGGCATTGAGGACGCGCCGGTCGAGCGCTACGAGCCGCTCTACCGCCGACTGGCGGCAATCGCGCCGCGACTGTTAGCGGCGATGGGAACAGACCAATTGCAAGGCGTGTGGTTTGACCGTCCGGAAGCGCAATCATCCGAGCCGGTATTTATTGCCGGACGACGGCTGACAGTGACCCGCACCGGACAGCCGGACGCCGCCGTGCTGCTACTGGAATGGGACGCCTCGCACGTCCTTGCGCTGGGACAAGGCGTGGGCATCGACACTGACCGTCACCGTCTGGCGGGCGTCATTGGCGAGGTCGAAAACGGGGAATGGAAACCGGGCGGCAAAGCCAACGAAAACGGACAGCCGGTGAAGCTGGAGCAACTTGGAT
>JAITHY010000031.1 GCA_031279715.1 Verrucomicrobiales bacterium
GATTGTGATTGGCGCGCGGTCGGCGATTTTCGCGCCGCTGAGGATGACGGGCATTATTATCATCGACGAGGAGCATGAGCACACGTACAAGCAGGAGGAGACGCCGCATTATCACGCGCGCGACCTGGCTGTGCTGCGCGGCGCGATGGAGCGGGCGCCGGTGGTGCTCGGCTCGGCGACGCCGTCGTTGGAGACGGTGCATAATGTGGCGCAGGGGAAATATTTGGCGGCGGTGTTGAGCAAGCGTGTCGAGGACATTAAAATGCCGGTGATTCACGTGCTGGATTTGCGGCGGGAATCGCACGCTGACCGTGAGCAGGCGCTCATCGCCGGTGAGTTGCGCGAGGCGGTGACGGCGCGGCTGGCGCGGGGCGAGCAGTGCATTATTTTTCTCAACCGGCGCGGTTACTCGACGAGCCTGAATTGTCCGAAGTGCGGCTATGTCGCGGAATGTCCGCATTGCGCGCTGCCGCTGACGTATCACCGGACGAGCGGGCGGATTTGCTGTCATTTGTGCGACCACACGGCGCCGGTGCCGCGCGTGTGTCCCGGGTGCGGTTTTGACCGCTACCAATACCTCGGCGCGGGGACGCAGAAAATCGAGGACGCGATTGCGCGGATGTTTGGCGCGGCGCGGATTTGCCGGATGGATTCGGATTCGATGCGCGGGCGTCATGCGTTTCAGCGGGCGTTGCAGGATTTTCGCGACCGGAAAACGGATATTTTGATTGGCACGCAAATGATTGCGAAGGGGTTGCATTTTCCAAATGTGACGCTGGTGGGGATTGTGAATTGCGACTCGGCGTTGCAACTGCCTGATTTTCGCGCCGCTGAGCGTGTATTTCAGCAAATGGTGCAGGTGGCGGGGCGCGCCGGGCGCGGCGACCAGCCCGGCGAGGTGTTCATCCAGAGTCACACGCCGTTTCATCCGGCGATTCAATTTGCTCGGCATCATGATGTGGAGGGGTTTGACGAGCAGGAGTTGGGGTTTCGCCGCGAGCACTTGTATCCGCCGTATCGTCGCGCCGTGTTGATTTGTTTTCGCGGGCGGTCGGAGGAGAAGACGAAATTTTGCATTGAGGCGGCGGCCAGGCGGCTGCGCGAGAGCTAGGCGCTGACGATGATCAGGCAGGAAATTCCCGATACCGCGCCCGCGCCGATTCCGACGATTCGGGATAATTACCGGTTTCATTTGTTTTTGCTGACGGGCCAGCCGCTGACGCTGAGCCGCGTGGTCAGGGAGCAAATCGTCAATCAGGAGTGGCCGGAGGATGTGCGCGTGACGGTGGATGTGGACGCGGTGAACATGCTTTAGGCGCCGAGGCTGGCGAGGATGCGCAGGAATTGCTCCCTGGTGATGCCGCCGAGGGTGACGGTTTTGCGTTTTCCCGTGTGGCCGCTGACGATGGACACGTCACGCCTGGGCAGGGCGAAAGTTTTGGCGAGGAAGCGGACGAGTTGGTCATTGGCAGCGTTGTCCACGGGAGGGGCTTGGATGGCGATTTTCAGCGCGCCGTCGTGGATTTTCAAAATTTTATCGCGGCTGGATCGCGGGGTGAGATGGACGCTGACGGTGAGGCCGTGTTGGTTGTCGCTGATGGTGAGCACGGGAAAAATTTAAAATGCGCGGGAGGAAATTTGCAAATTAAATTTGCCGGCGCTTTTGTTCTTCCGCAACCTTTTGGGGATGTTATAGTGCCCGTGGCCGAGGTTGTTGAAACATCCAAATTGAAAATGTCCGCCGCTGACGGGGCGCGGTTGCCTGGAGAGGCGCGGCATTTGTTGGGAAATCCGGGGTGTTGCCGGTTTGAGGAGGTGTTATGGAATATGATTTAATCGTGGTTGGCGGCGGTCCCGCAGGGTACGTGGGCGCGATTCGCGCGGCGCAATTGGGAAAAAAAGTGGCGTGTGTGGAGCGGGAGCGGGCGGGCGGGACTTGCCTGAATTGGGGTTGCATTCCGACCAAGGCGCTGCTCAGGAGCGCGGAGATTTTTTCCACGGTCAGGCGCGCGGCGGATTTTGGTGTCAATGTCAGCGGGGTCACTCACGACTTTGAGCGGGTGGTGAGCCGCAGTCGCGGCGTGACGGACACGATGGCGCGGGGCATTGAGTTTTTATTCAGGAGCAAGAAAGTCGATTATGTGCGCGGCCAGGCGAAAATCACGCGGGATAAAACAGTCATCGTCAGCGGCGCGGACGGCGGGGAGCGGGCGCTGAGGGCGGAAAATATTTTGCTCGCCACGGGTGCGAGGGCGCGGCTGCTGTCCGGTTTGCGGGCGGACGGACAGGTGGTGTTGACCAGCCGCGAGGCGCTGATGATGAGGCGGCAGCCGAAGTCCATCGTCATCATCGGCGGCGGGGCGATTGGCGTGGAGTTCGCGTATTTTTTCAATGTGTTTGGCACCAGGGTGACGTTGATTGAGGCGTTGCCGCGAATTTTGCCGGTGGAGGACCATGAGGTTTCCGCATTGCTGGCCAGGAGTTTTACCAGAAGCGGGATTGATGTGTTGACCGGCGCCAAGGTTGACAAGATTGAAACCGGCGCTGACGGGGTGAGGCTGACGGTCAGCGGCAGGAGTGTTGAGGCCGAGGCGCTGCTGGTGTCCATTGGTGTCGTGCCGAACTTGGACGGGGTGCTGGCGGACGGGTTGAAACTGGAGCTTGACGCGAAAGGCTGGATTGCAACCGATTCCCGTTACCAGACCAGCGTCAGCGGCATTTACGCGGCGGGGGATGTGATTGGGCCGCCGCTGCTGGCGCACGTGGCGTCGCATGAGGCGATTGCGGCGGTGGAGGGGATGTTTGTCAGCGGATGTTCGCCGCGCAAGGTGACGGTGTTCCCCGCTTGCACGTATTGTCAGCCGCAGGTGGCATCGGTTGGCTTGACGGAGAATGCCGCGCGGGAGCAGGGCGTGAAATTCCGCGTCGGCAAGTTTCCGTACCGCGCCAGCGGTCGCGCGGTGGCGGCGGGCGAGCCGGAGGGTTTTGTCAAGCTCATCATCAGCGAGCCGCGGGGGGAGGTGCTCGGCGCGCACATTGTCGGCGCGGAGGCGACGGAGTTGATTGGCGAGCTTGGGCTGGCCGTCACGCTGGGAGCCACTGACGATGAGATTGGGGCGGCCATCCACGCGCATCCGACGCTGACGGAGATGATTGCGGAAGCCTGCGCGGCGGCGAAGGGCGCGGCGGTTCATATTTGAGGACGCGAAATGCCCGGCGCAAATTCCAACACTGACATTGAGCGCAAACCGCCGTGGTTGCGGGCGCAAATTCCCGGCGGACGGACGTATCAACAGTTGCAGGGGCTGGTGAAAACGCACCGGTTGCACACGGTTTGCGCGAGCGCGCGGTGCCCGAACCTGGGTGAGTGCTGGAACCGCGGCATCGCCACGGTGATGATTCTTGGCGATGTGTGTACGCGGTCATGCGGATTTTGCGCGATTGAGACGGGGAGACCGTCAGCGGCGGATTTTGGCGAACCCGCGCGCGTCGCTGACGCGGTGCGGATTATGGGTTTGCGCCATGTGGTGATTACGTCCGTGGCGCGGGATGAACTCGCTGACGGTGGCTCGGAGATTTGGGCGCGGACGATTCGCGCGGTGCGGCGGGCCAACCCTGAGACGAGCATTGAGGTCTTGATTCCTGATTTCAGGGGGCATTGGGAGGATTTGCACCGCGTGCTGGACGCTGAGCCTGACATCTTGAACCACAATGTCGAGACTGTGCCGAGTTTGCACAAATTGGTGCGTCCGCAGGCGGGGTATGAGCGGAGTTTGGAAGTGTTGCGGCGTTCCAAGGAGCGCGGTTTTACCACCAAGACCAGCATTATGCTGGGGTTGGGCGAGGCTGAGGATGAGCTGCTCAAGGTGTTTCAGGATTTGGTGGACATCAAGGTGGACATTCTCACGCTGGGGCAATATCTGCGTCCGTCGAAAAATCATTTGCCCGTCAGGCGCTGGGTCACACCGGAGGATTTTGCCCGCCTGAAAGCAACGGCGCTGACGATGGGCTTTGGCGTGTGTGAAAGCGCGCCGCTGGTGAGGAGTTCCTATCACGCGGACGAGCAGTCGGAGAAATACACGCGCCAGACCGTGGGGAAAGCCGCGTGTTAACCTGTTGGATGGCGTTTGCCATGGGGTCGGGGATGAGGAGGATTTTTTGCGATGGTGAAATTAATGAAAAATTTTTTACAAAAATGTTGACACTCAGCGGCAAAGTGCTAGAAATTTCATTCCCTTTTTTGCGAAAGGTGGGTTGTGCCTTGATTTCATGGGCCTTCCCTCGTTTAACAAAAACGGGAGTGTGTTGCAATGATTTTTGGGTTGTGAAGGTTGTGGCACGTTTCCACAGGCTTGCGTAGCTCAGTTGGTAGAGCACGTCCTTGGTAAGGACGAGGTCGTCGGTTCAATCCCGATCGCAAGCTCGGTGAAATCTTTGCAACTCACGGGACGACGCGCCGCTGACGGTGACGCCGTCCAAAAGAAACAACAATAAATAAGGAAATTAAATAGCGCAGAGAAGGAAAGACCGGCTCGCCGGTCACTAAACTGAAGGAGTATTATGGGTAAAGAATCATTCACTAGATCAAAACCGCACGTGAACATCGGCACCATCGGTCACGTTGACCATGGAAAAACGACTTTGACGGCGGCGATTGCCACGATTTTGTCGAAGAAGGGTCTCGCCGAGGCGCGCGATTATGCTTCGATTGACAATGCTCCCGAGGAAAAGGAGCGCGGCATTACGATTAACACGACGCACGTTGAATATCAGACGGAGAAGCGTCACTACGCGCATGTGGACTGTCCGGGCCACGCGGATTACATCAAAAACATGATTACCGGCGCGGCCCAGATGGACGGCGCCATTCTCGTCGTCAGCGCCGCTGACGGTCCGATGCCGCAAACCCGCGAGCATATCCTGCTCGCCCGCCAGGTCGGCGTGCCGGCGCTGGTGGTGTTCATGAACAAGTCCGACATGGTGGACGACCCTGAGTTGCTTGACCTCGTTGAGTTGGAAGTGCGTGAGTTGCTCGGCAAGTATGAGTTTCCCGGCGACGCGATTCCGATTGTCAAGGGATCGGCGTTGAAGGCGCTGGAGGAGGGAAATCCCGATGGCGAGTGGGGCAAGAAAATTTTGGAATTGATGAGCGCGGTGGATGACTATATCCCGATGCCGGAGCGTCCGAAGGACAAGCCGTTTTTGATGGCGGTCGAGGATGTCTTCAACATCGCGGGTCGCGGCACGGTTGCCACGGGTCGCGTGGAGCGCGGTGTTTTGTCGCGCAACGAGGAAATTGAAATCGTTGGATTGCGTCCGACGCAAAAAACCGTGGTCACTGACATTGAAATGTTCCGCAAGATTTTGGATTCGGCGGAAGCGGGCGACAACGTGGGCATTTTGCTCCGCGGCGTCAAGAAAGAAGACGTCGAGCGCGGCCAGGTGCTCGCCAAGTCCGGCAGCATCACCCCGCACACCAAGTTCAAGGCGACGGTGTACGTGTTGAGCAAGGACGAGGGCGGCCGGCATACGCCGTTCTTCAACGGCTATCGTCCGCAGTTCTACTTCCGCACGACGGACGTGACGGGCGTGGCGAAGTTGAAGGAAGGCGTGGAAATGGTCATGCCGGGCGACAACGTGGAGTTGGAAATCGAGCTTATCACGCCGGTGGCGATGGAGCAGCAAATGCGTTTCGCCATTCGCGAAGGCGGCCGCACGGTTGGCGCGGGACGCGTGACGGAGATTTTAGCCTGACGCTGACGGCCAGACACCGTTGACGCTGGTGGTGTCGGATAAAAAATTTGGACGCTGACGGTGAGGAAATCATCGTCAGCGGCAGCGTCAAAAGGTTTAACGAAGGGCAGTAGTTCAATTGGTAGAGCAGCGGTCTCCAAAACCGCCTGTTGGGGGTTCGAGTCCCTCCTGCCCTGCGGACAAGGTGCAAAGTTTATGGATTTGGTTTGGAAGTTTGTGAGTGCGAATTTGTGGTACATTGTGCCGCTGACGGTGATATTGCTGTTGGCACTGGTGTATCGCAAGCAGATTTCGCGGTTTTACGGCGAGGTGCGCGGCGAACTGGCGAAATGCACCTGGCCTTGGGACCCGGAGCAGTCGGGTTTTCGCAAATACAAGGTGTTGATTGACTCGACGCTGGTGGTGTGCGTTGCCTCGCTGTTACTGGCGGGATACACAACCGGTTTTGATTTTGTTATTTCCAATCTGGTGACGCTGCTGACCAGGGTGGTGACGGGGGCATTTTAATGAGCGACGAAACTTTTACCTCGCAGCCGGATGTTGCGGAGCGGAAGTACCCGCAACAGTGGTATGCGCTGCACGTGATGTCGGGGCAGGAGAGCAACGTGTTCAAGAGCATGACGGGGCGCGTTCGCATGGAGGAGATGGGCGATTATGTCCATGAGATTTTGATTCCCTCGGAGCGCGTGTCGGAGGTGAAGCGCGGGAAGAAAGTGGAATTGACGCGGAAGTTGTACCCCGGTTACGTGTTTGTCAACATGTATTTGCTGGATGAGGGCAGGCAGTTAGTGGACAAGACTTGGTATTTTGTGAAGGATACGCCGGGCGTGCTGGGCTTTGCCAACGGTGACAAGCCGCTGCCGATGAGACAGTCGGAAGTGGACGCGATGCTGGCGCAGTTGCGTGACAAGGAAGACAAGGTGACGCCGAAGGTGATGTGGGTGGTCGGTGATCGGGTGCGCGTGGGCGACGGTCCATTTGAGGGGCAAGAAGGCGTCATTGACGGCGTGGACGAGGAGCGCGGGCGCGTGAATGTGGCGGTGAGTATTTTCGGGCGCTCGACGCCGGTGGAATTGGAGTATTGGCAGATTTCGAAAATTGAGGAATAACGTGAGTGTCAGCGGACGGTCACGGTCAGTGGACGGTGACGGACAGCGGCGAAAAAATTTGGAAAAAAATTATGGCAAAGGAAATTGTAGCGCAGATTAAATTGCAAATCCCCGCCGGGCAGGCAAACCCGGCGCCGCCCGTGGGACCCGCGTTGGGTCAGGCCGGTGTGAACATCATGGCGTTTTGCAAGGAGTTTAACGCCAAAACACAAAAGGAGGCGGGCAATATTTTGCCGGTGGTGATTACGGTCTATAAGGACAAGACGTTCACGTTTATCACCAAATCGCCGCCCGCCGGGGCGCTGTTGAAAAAAGCCGCGGGCATTGCGACGGCGTCAAAGGAGCCGAACAAAACCAAGGTCGGCAAGGTGACGCGGAAGCAGGTTTTGGAGATTGTAAAAGTCAAGATGAAGGATTTGAACGCGCGGACCGAGGAGGCGGCGTTTAAGATTATTGCGGGCACCGCGCGGCAGGCGGGCATTGAGATTGTTGACTAAAAATTTTGGCGTTGGCCGGGCGGCTGACGCTGACAGTGAAAAAAGTAGGAGAGTCGCTGACCATGACTCGCTAGCACTACAAGGAGGAGAAAATGGCGATTAAACGCAGTAAGAGATACAGGAAGATGGCGGAGCTGATTGAAAAAAACAAAAGCTACGCGCTGAAGGACGCCGTGGCGTTGCTGAAAAAGCTGCCGACGGGGAAGAGTGACGAAACTATTGAACTAACCTTTAACCTTGGCGTTGATCCGCGCCAGAGCGACCAGATGGTGCGCGGGACGGTGGCGCTGCCGAACGGCTCGGGCAAAAAAGTTCGCGTGTTGGTGTTTGCGACCGGCAAGGCTGCCAATGAGGCGAAAGACGCGGGCGCCGAGCATGTTGGGTTTGAGGATTTGATTAAGCAGGTAAGCGCCGGGTTTCAGGATTTTGACGTGGCGGTGGCGACGCCGGAGGCGATGAATGAAGTTCGCAAACTCGGCAAGGTGTTGGGACCGCGCGGCTTGATGCCGAATCCGAAGACGGGTACTGTTACTGACGACACGGCGAAGGCGGTGCGTGAGTGCAAGGCGGGGCGTGTGGAGTTCAAGGTGGACAAAACCTCGAACATTTCTGTGGTGTGCGGCAAGGTTTCATTTGACGAGGCGAAGTTGCTGGAGAACAGCAGCGCGGTCTTGGCGGCGATTACGCGCGCGAAACCCTCGACCTCGAAGGGGCAATACATCAAAACTTGTGTGCTGGCGTCCACGTATTCGCCTGGCATTGCGGTTGACGCGGGTTCGGTAAGCGCAAACTAATGGGAGCCAATCATGAGAAAAGAAAAACTTAGTGTTGTCAAAAATATCGAGGGCTGGCTGCAAAGCTCGCCGTATTTGATTGTCACGGACTATACGGGCTTGAAGGTTGACCAATTCAGCGAATTGCGCAATCGCCTCGCCGCGATTAGCGCTGAGATTCACGTGGTCAAAAACTCCTATGTCCGCAA
>JAITHY010000056.1 GCA_031279715.1 Verrucomicrobiales bacterium
CCAAGTCCTGCAAAATATCCAATGTCTCTTGGCTCTCGTCCAAATCCGCTGACCGTCCGCTGTCGCCGTAAAGTTCTTCTCGAAACGCCTTGCCGGTTTGTGCCTCTAATTTACTGGGCAATCGCAGCACCTGTGCGTCCTCGCCCGGCAACCGCAGCACAAAACCGCCGCTGAACGTGGCAAACCAATCCTCACCGTCAGCGGTGCCGATGACACGGCTCGCCGCACTCTTGCGTATTTTTCCGCACTCCAGCAGGGCGACGCTGGCGGTGTGGCGCGTGCCGAGGTCGGCGGATAACAAACTGAAAGTGGAAACTTTTTGCCACCAACGATGTGATTCCTGGCCGTCGAAATCCTCCGCCCAGCGCAGATACGGCAGCACGGCGCCTTTTTTCCACGAGGCAAATTGCTGGTTCCACAACGCCGCTTTGCCTGTCTGGTTTTTGATTTTCTCCTCGTTCAAGCTCAGCGGAAAATTCAGTAAAATCCGCCGCCGGCCGCGATTGTCAAAATCCGGCATGAGTTGCACCGCGGCATCTTTAAGTTGCTGCGGATTCACCCGCTCACCGTCAGCGTCTGGTTCGCCTAGCAACGCCCGCATCATCGGCTGCGTCCAGTCCTGCAGGTAAGCACCGTCAGCGGCGCGAATGCCGTCGCGCAACAATCGCGGCGCGGAATAAAATAATTTGCACGTTTGCCTCGCGATTTTTCCACCCAGCCCGCCAATTGCTACGGGCACGCTGACGGTGAGTTCATCGGGAAAATGTTTGAACTCGCCCCGGTCCTTGCCGAAACTGCACACATCGGTAAACATGAACAAACGCCGCGAAAGCCGGGCGTTAGCGGGCGTGAACCTCAGCGGGCGTTTGGTAATTTCCTCCAGCGCCTCGCGAATTTCGCAAAACTCGCGGAACGCCTCCAGCGGATCGTTCGCCCAGCCGTTTTTATTGATATTTTTTTGCAACCCGTCATCTGGCTCGCGCCAAATCGCCCACGCCGCGTCATCCACAATCAACGCCGAGAAAAGCTTGTGTGAGCCGATTTGCTCGCGCTTGTTGCCGCTACGCAATTCGTCGAGTTTTTTCTGCAATTCCTCCTGCTTTTTTTTGGAAAATTTTTTGTCGCTGACGATGAGCTTTTGCCATTCGCGTTTCACTTCGCCCCAGCCTTTCATCGTGCGACGCCGCAGGCCGTACGGCGTTTTGCGCCCTTCCGTCAGCCGGTATTCCTCGGCCAGGTCGTCATTAACAATGCACCGCAGCCGCTCAATACGCGGGTCGTCGGCAAACCGCGCGACACTGTTTTCGTCACCGTCAGCGGATTTAGGCAACTTGGGATTGCCATCGGATTCATCCCAGATTTTCCGCAACCGTGCGCGAATTTTTTTGTCAACGTCAGCGTCTTTTTTGTCAACATCAGCGTCGTTGTGATAATCCGCAATTACTCGCTCACCGTCCATGACCAGTAATTTTTTAGAAAAATTATTCAATTTTTCCTCACGGTCAGCGACATTTTTCTTAAACTGACCGTAGACCTTCAGCGCCTCTTTGAACGCCGCGATGTCAAACTCGCTCCACGCAATCGGAAACGCTGCCGACTCGTGTTTATAAGCCGAGCGTTCGTGCGGACGGTATTCCCGCTGCTCCGCTTGCCAAATTGGCAGCGCGGAAAAAGCGCGGAATACGATTCCGGCTTTATCGCGCACGATTTTGATCGGGTCGTCCCCGCCAGCCAATAAATGCACCTCAATCTTTTCATCCTCGGACAAGGCCGGCTCATCTGCATCGCTCTTTGCCTTTGGTTTTTTGTAGAATTTTTTCAAAATTTCCACACCATCCAGCGCACTGTCAGCGCATAAAAATTTGCACACCAGAAAAGCGTAAAACCGGTTCAGCAGCGCCTTCTTGTTCAGCGATGTGCCTTTCCACGGTTTGACACTGTCAGCGACAACGCTCAGCTTTGTTGAAAACTTTATATGCTGCTCTGTCGTGATAATCTGCGTTTGTAACAATGCTTGCAATGCGTCGGCAAATACTTTTTTGCCGTCACGCGGTTCCTCATCGGCCTCGTCCAAAATACAAAAATGAGCTTGCTGCAGCTCGTCGCGCAATTTCTTAGCATCGGCCTCGTCGCATACCGCCCAGAGTTTTTTGGGTAATTCATCCTGCATTCGTGCCCGTTCCACCGCTGCCGCTGACCGTGGAAACGTCACACCGCGCGCAAACCCGCTCTGGCAAAACATCGGATAATAAGTCCGCCCGCCCTGTTGAATTGCGCCGTCACCGCCGAGATCGTACAACAGCGCCTCGCCGGCCAACTCCATCTCACAATCAGCGACACCACTCACCGTCAGCGGTTCGCGAAACCGGTGAATGACTTCGTCCAATGTCGGCACCGTTGCCAACGGCCAGACACGTTTGAATGTTTCGCCCATGCCCTGCCGTGACTGGCCATTTTTTTCAAAGGAATCCCACACTGACCTCAATAAATTTTGCAACAACGTCAGCGGACTCTCCGGCGATGAGCCTAACGAAGCAATCGCCGCGATATAATAATTCACCGCGTCTTGAAACAGCGCGTGATGTTGCCAAAGTTTTTCCTCCCAGTCATCGAGTGCCACCCATGGCTGAATTTTGCGCGTCTCATCCTCAGCGGCGGGATTTTGAATTTCAACTTTTCCGACTCGGCCTTGATAAATACGATTCATAAAAGTTCCTTTGCAATGCTCTAAAGTCTAAAAAATTCTCTGAATATTTAGCAAACAGATAACCTGCCCGTCACAAATGCACGATAATATGACCATCCGCCATCCTGTAAATGAAATTGCAGATTTTGTTCGTCAGCGTTTTCAGTAAATGTCGAGTTGGCGAGAGCAAAAGAAATTCGTTCCCAATCGGGATGCAAGTCAAAAAGTTCGCCAAAAATTAAAGTGGCGTTGCGGTAAAACATTGACTCCTCCAACAAAGATTTTAGTGGTTTCATGCCACCATATTGAGGCATAAAACGAATTACGTCAATAAAAAACATCTGGAGATAAGATTAATCTAAATCTCCACCGTCTCAAAACTCACCCTTCAAATCATGAATGAACTTGCTCACTTTAATGACGGAAAATGAGTGGTCGCTGGCCTTAGCCAACTCTCAATTTACTACGAAACCGAATTTAATGCCATCGGATTTTATGATGGCCAAAGTAAACCAGTGCCGCTGCCGTTCTCAAATCACCGATTTCACCGCCTCCGTGCAACGCAAGCACAAATCAAAATGTTGCACGTCGCTGCCGGTGAGGGCGCTGTATTTCCAGCAACGCACACATTTTTTCCCATCAGCGCGGCGGACGCTGACGGTCAGCGTGTCGCTGTCGTTCAACTCCACGGCGCTGACGATCAGCGTGTCGGCGAGCAGTTCCTTGTCAGTGTCAGCGAAGGCGCTGCCGCTGATGGTCACCGCGGCTTCC
Organism: Verrucomicrobiales bacterium; assembly: GCA_031279715.1. GTDB lineage: Bacteria > Verrucomicrobiota > Verrucomicrobiia > Methylacidiphilales > JAAUTS01 > JAIRPN01. Next base: position 3,458 of record JAITHY010000056.1, read on the forward strand.
AGACTTTTGCCGATGATTTTTTGCTGGCGCGCTGCTTCGAGGTGTTCGTTGACTTTCGCGCGCAAGGCCAGGATTTTTTCCCAGCGCTCGGCGAAGTTGAGCGGCAGCGGCAGGTCGCGCGGGGTCGGGAATTTTTGCAGGTGCACGGACTCGCGCAACAAGTGACCCTCAGCGGCGACGCCATTTTTTCCGTCGTGCAAAAATTGCCACGACTCCTCGGCGGTGAAGGGGATGATGGGCGCGAGCAGCAGCGTCAGCGTCTCGTAAATTTCGTGCAGCACCGTCTGGATGGCGCGGCGGCGCGGCGATGTTTTCGCGTCGCAGTACATCGCGTCCTTCGTGATGTCAATGTAGAGCGCGGACAAGTCGGTCGCGCAGAAGCGGTTGATGGCGTGATAGACTTGGTAGAACTCGTACTTCTCGTACGCTGCCAGTGACTGCCTCGTCACGTCTTGCAATTTCGCCAGCACGTACAAATCCAGCTCGCCAAGCTGAGCGTCAGCGACGCGGTCACGGTCAGCGTCGAAATCGGCGAGGTTCGCGAGCAGGATGCGGAGCGCATTGCGGAAGGAGCGGTACGTGTCGCTGACGGTCTTGAAAATTTCGTCCGAGAACGGCATGTCGTCGCGGTAGTCCTGGCTCGACACCCACAAGCGCAAAATGTCCGCGCCGAATTTTTCAACGAACGACATCAAGTCCGTCGGTTTTTGATACGTGTTCGACTTCGACAATTTTTTTCCGTCGAGGTCAACAACGAAACCGTTGGTCAGCACCTCGCGGTACGGCGGCTGACCGTCAGCGGCAACAGCGAGGCACAGCGACGACTGGAACCAGCCGCGATGCTGGTCGCTGCCCTCGAGGTACAAGTCCGCCGGAAATTGCAAGTCGCTCCATTGCGCCGAGCGCAGCACCGCCGCGTGGCTGGAGCCGCTGTCAATCCACACGTCCAGCGTGTCTCGCCCCTTGCGGAGCGGCTCGCTGACGTTCAGCAGCGCGCAAAATTCCGCGTCGCTTTTTTCGTACCAAACATTCGTGCCGTGCCGCTCCACGAGGTCGGCGATTTTATTAATCAACGCGCTGTCCATCACCGGCTGACCGTCAGCGCGGTACAACACCGGCACCGGCACGCCCCACGTCCGCTGGCGCGAGATGCACCAGTCGGGGCGCGTCTCCACCGTGCCGCGAATGCGGTTGCGACCCCACGCCGGCACCCACGCCACGCGGTCAATGGCAGCGAGCGCGTCGGCGCGAAAAACGTCCACGCGGATGAACCACTGCGTGACCGAGCGGAACACAATCGGCGTCTTCGAGCGCCAGCAGTGCGGGTAGCTGTGTTGAAACTCCTCGCTCGCGAGCAAGTGCCCGCTGCCGGTGAGCAAGTTCACCACCAGCGGGTTCGCCTTGAAAACATAGACGCCGGCGAGTTCCGGCACGCCGCACTCCGCTGTCAGACAGCCGCGGTCGTCCACCGGCGAGAGCACCGGCAGCCCGGCTTTTTGCCCAAGCTGATAGTCATCCTGCCCGTGCCCGGGCGCGATGTGCACCAGCCCCGCGCCGGTGTCGGCGGTGACGAACAGCGCGTCATGGACCTTGCCCGTGCGCGGCAAAAACGGATGCTGATACTCAAGCCCGACCAACTCCGCGCCCTTCACCGTGCGCGTGACCGTCAGCGTCTTGCCGGTGATTTGTTGCACCGCATCAAGCCGCGATTGTGCGAGAATAAATTGCCGCGCCCCGTCGCTGACGATGACATAATCCAGTTGCGGCGCGCACGCCACGGCGAGGTTCGCCGGCAGCGTCCACGGCGTCGTCGTCCAAATTATTAGTGAAATTTTGCCGCTGACGTTCAGCGTGTCAGCCGCAGCGGGCGTCAAATCAAACGCGACATACACCGCCGTGTCGCGCCGGTCACTGTATTCAACCTCAGCCTCAGCGAGCGCCGTCTGGCAGCCTGTGCTCCACGACACCGGCCGCAGCGCCTGGTACACCAAATTATTATCCACCAACTTTGCAAACAAGCGCAACTCCTCCGCCTCGTAAGCATTGTCCATCGTGACATACGGACGCTGCCACTCACCGAACACGCCGAGCCGCTTGAACTGCTCGCGCTGAATGTCAATGTACTTCGCCGCCATCGCCGCGCATTTCTCGCGGATGACGAGCGGGTCGAGGTCAGCGTTTTTATTTTGCTCCGCGAGTTCTTTCATCACCTTGTGCTCAATCGGCAACCCGTGGCAATCCCAGCCCGGCACAAACGGCGCGTGAAACCCCGCCATGTTTTTCGACTTCAGCACGATGTCCTTCAACGTCATGTTCAGCGCGTGCCCCATGTGCGCGTCCCCGTTGGCGAACGGCGGCCCGTCATGCAACACAAACCGCCGCTGACCGTCACGCGCCTTCATCAACGCGGAATAAACATCCGCCCGCTGCCATTCGGCAAAAAGCGCGGGTTCGCGCTGCGGCAGCGACGCGCGCATTGGAAAATTAGTCCTGGGCAAATTCAGCGTGTCTTTGTAATCCATAACGAAGTGGACGATGCTAGAGCCAACCCAGCCAATGGTCAACCAATCTTGCGCCGCGCGGTCACCAGCAGCGCGGCGCCAAGGCCCGGCAACAGCCAGGCGCCCGGATCCGGAGCGGTGGAATATTGAGGGCAAAGGCTCTTGACGCCGAGGGCGAGGGTTTGCGAGTCGAGGCCGGGGTGATGTTCAGCGGTGAGATTGGTGTCCATGTTGCCGATGTTGCAGGTGGTGATGATGAGCAGGTTGCCGTTGGTGAGGGCGCCGTCGCCGATGAAGCTGAGGTTGATGGTGGTGTGATCGAAGACGAGCGCGTCAGCGGCGGAGTTGGCGAGGGCGATGCTGCCGAGGAGGACGCGGCTGTTGAGGGTGGTGTTTTTGCCGTTGATGCGGATGCTTTCCTGTGACGGATTTCCGTAGACGCGCAGTCCGGCGGCCAGTGTGGCGGTGTTGTTGTCACCGAGTTCGCGGGCGCGTCCGGATTTGTATCCCGCGGTGATGGTGTTTTCGGTGGCGTTGAGTTTGCTTGCGGCGCACAGGGCGCTGACGATGACGAATAGACGGGTGGTATTCATACGCCGTCAAGTACAGCGACGGTGCATGGCGGTGGTATGGTTGTTGGGTTAAGTTTTGGTGAAGGTCAGCGGGCTGATGGCTTGCGCGGCGAGTTTGCCGCTGAGGATGGCGCCTTCGATGGTGGCGGGGAGGTTGGTCTGGGTCCAGTCGCCGGCGAGGAAAAAGTTTTGCCATGCGGTTTTGGGGGTGGGGCGGAAGTTTTCGACGCCGGGGATGGAGGCGAAGGTTGCGTCGCGGGATTTGTAGATGAGGTGGCGCAGGATTTTGCCGCTGACGGTGGCGGGGAAGTAGTGGTTAATCTCCGCCCATAACAAATCAATGAGTTCTTTGCCGGGGGTGTCAATCAACTGTCCGGCGGCGCTGATGGTGAGGTAATGACAGTGACGGTCAGCGGCGCCGCGGTTGAAAATCCATTGCACCGGCGAGTCCAGCAGGGCGACAAAAGGGTCGCCGCCGGTGATTGGGCAATCTGTTTCGAGCCAGACGGAGAGGATGGGCGAGGTCTTGAGATTTTTCAGTTGCGCTGACAATGACGAGTCCGCCGGCAGCAGCGCGCGCAAGGCAGGGAAGGGCATGGCGCTGATGTAGATGTCGGCGGTGATGAGTTCATCGTCAGCGAGCTTGAGTCCGCTGACGGCGCGGCCGTTGAACAGGATTTCTTTCACGCCGCGGTTGGCGTGGATTTTCGAGCCGGTGGCGCGGAGGAAATTATCGAGTTCTGGGCTGAGCAATTCGCTGAGTCCGGCTTTGTTCAGATATACGCTGGAGTCCGTCTTGGAGCCGAGCAGGCATTGTTTGACTGTGTTATATAACAGTCCGGCGCTGGCGGTGCCGATGCCTTCGTTGAGCGCGGCGAGGCAGAACGGTTCCCACAAGCACCGGATGGCGTTGGTGGTTTGTCCAAGGCGGCGCAGCCATTTGCCGGCGTTTTCGTCGGAGTAAGGCCTGCCGCCGAATTTAAGCCGCGCGCCAAGTTTCAGAATCGCCAGGCAATCCCGCGCTGTCAGCGCCTTGAAGCCGAGCAACCCGTCGAGCAGGTGAAACGGCGCGGGATAATCTCCGGCTTTGAGCACGGAGCGGGATCCGTTGCGGGATAGGTACGGCACCTTGATTCCGTCCTGGCAAACGAGTTTGTGCCGCGCGCCGAGCGTGTCGAGAAGTTCAAGGCACGAGTGATAGCAGCCGAAAAACGCGTGCTGGCTGTTGTCCAGCGTCAGCCCGCTGACGCTGTCCCTGAAACTGTGGGCGCGTCCGCCGAGAAAATTTTTCGCCTCGAAAACTTCACTGTGATGGCCGCTGACAGCCAGGTGAAACGCGGCGCTCAATCCCGCGTAACCGCCGCCGATGACGGCGATTTTCAGCGGCGGGCGCAACCCGCTGACGTTGACCGCAGCGCCATGGGATCTGGCGTGGCGCGCGGCGAGAAACTTTTGCCACTTGTTCAAGCGCGGCGGCGCGGCGGGAAGCCGGCAGCCGTTTTTCCGGATGCGTTGCAACAGGCGGTGATACACCTCGGTCATCAATTCCGCCGCGACAAAATTCCCGCGGTCAGCGTGCGGGAAGAGCCTCGCAGCTTTCTGAAAATAATGCTCGGCGCGGAAGGCTTGCATCCGCAGCAAACTCTCGCGACCTGGGTGCGGCGCGTGGCCGAGCAGCGTTTCCTCGCTGACGCCGAACGCCGCCAGTTCGTCCCGCGGCAAATATACGCGCCCGTATTTTTCGTAGTCAAAACGCACGTCGCGCAAAATGTTGGTGAGTTGAAACGCCATGCCCAGCGCGACGGCGTACTCGCGCGCTGACGGCGAGGTGTATTGAAAAATTTCAACCGACACCAGCCCCACCGCGCTGGCGACGCGGTAGCAATACAGCGCGAGTTCGTCAAAATTGGCGTAACGATTTTTGTCGATGTCCATCTCCACGCCGTCGAGCAGGTCGAGCAATGGCTGTTGCGGAATGCGGTGGCGGCCGATGATGTCGCGCAATTCCTTGCCGAGCGCGGAGGACGGCTCACCGTCAGCGTAACATCGGCCGATCTCGCCGCGCCAGAAATTGATATCGTCGCGTTTTTCTTGTTGCGATTTGGCTTTGTCGTCAACGATGTCGTCCGCGACGCGGCAATAGGCGTAGAATACCGTCATCGCGTGTTTTTTTTCCGCTGACAGTGACACGAACGACAGCGCGAGGTTCGACCCCGCTGACGCTGTGATTTGCCGGCTGGTTGGTTGGTTTTGCATGGTCAGCGGTTGGTCAGGGCGTTCACCAGCAGCAGCGGCACATTCCACTTGGCGAGTTTCGGTGTGCGCGTCAGCGTGTCGTAATTCAGGCGCCGGATTTTTTTCAAAATCGTCGTGCCGCCGTGCCAGGTCAGGCTGATTTCCAGCGACAGTAGCCCGCGCAAACTCGCCGCCAGCGGCCTGCCCTGGTCAAAAATCCCCTGAGTTCGTTCCACCTGAAAGCGCAACAACTCACGATAAGCGGGCGTGGCGTCGAGCGCGAACAGTTGCCCCTCGCTGACATTGAACTTGCGCCGCTCGTCCTCCGGCAAGTAAATGCGGTCTTTGATTAGGTCAACGGCGACATCCTGCCAGAAATTCGCCAGTTGCAACGCCGTGCAAATCGCGTCCGACCACGCGAACCGCTGATCGTCACGGTAGCCATGCAACAGCAACACCAGCCGCCCGACGGGATTGGCGCTGCGGACACAATAATCCAGCACCTCGGTGAAATTGGCGTAGCGTCGTTTCACGATGTCCTGCTCAAAGGCCGAGAGCAAATCATAAAACAATGACGTCGGCAAATCGAATTGCCGGATGGTCATCCGCAGCGGCAAAAAAATCCATCCGTGCGGCGAGTCATCGTCAGCGCCGTCCATCCAGCGGCGGAACTCCTCGCGGTACGCGCGCAGTTGCGCGAGGCGCTCTTCCCGCGGCAGCGCCGTCGTTGGTTTGGGCAGGCGCGGGTCGGCGTAACCCTCGTCGGCGATGTCGTCGGACACGCGCGCGAAAGCGTACACCGCGTGGACGTGCGGGCGCAAACGTTTCGGCACCAGGCGCCCCACCGGAAAATTCTCGTAGTGGGAGCGCGCCAGTTCCGAACAAGCCGCGTAAGCATCAGCCGAGGTCATCATCAGCGGATAGCTTAGTGTGTCACGGGTGCGAGGCAAAGCGGAATTTTTGCGCTGAGCGTGATGTTTTTGGGCCAAAGCGCAAGCGGCGATTGACGCTGATGAAAAAAGGATTAGGGTTTATGCTTGTGACGCGAACACTTTGCCGATTGCTCACCGCCAGCGGGGGGCGGATGACGTTTGAACAATTCATGGCGGCGGCCTTGTATCATCCTGATTTCGGTTACTACGCGCGCAACATCAGAACGGTGGGGCGGACGGGTGATTTTTCGACGTCGGGGATGTTGCATCCCTTGCTGGCGCGGGCGGTGGCGCGGTGGGTGGCGGAGTATGGACGGAAAACGGGGGTCTGGCGGGTAATTGAAATCGGACCGGGGTCGGGGCAAATGGCGGTGTGGGTGCGGCGGGCGTTGCCGCTGACGGCGCGGTGGCGGGTGAAGTTTCATTTGGTCGAGACCTCGACGGTGTTGCGTGAACGTCAGCGGGAGTTGCTGGGCGGCGGCGCGCGGTGGCATGACAGTGTTCGCGACGCGTTGCGTGAGTGCGGCGGGCGGGCGTTGATTTACTCGAACGAGCTGGTGGATGCCTTTCCTTG
>JAITHY010000058.1 GCA_031279715.1 Verrucomicrobiales bacterium
CGCTGGGCTTGCCCGACGGCAAAACCCCGCCGACATCAACCTTCCTGCCCGACGGCTCCGCCGCGCTGACGTTCAACTGGAAACCTCAACCGTAACGCGCCGCGACACACCCGCGGCAGTGTCGCCCCACCCTTTTCATCACCCCGCCCATCCCCGCCATCAACCCATTATAATCTTTCCCCGCCACCCATTTCAATCTTTTTGCGCGGTTACAGTGGAGCGGTCAAGGGTGTAGGCGGGGGCGCGGTCAACTGGTTTTGTCACGCCAATTTCATCGTGCCTGAGATATTTAACGATAATCCATTTGCGATGGGTATTGTTATAAGAAATGGTGCCGGAGTTAGTCGTGCTGCGATTGGAGCCAACCCACATGTCGGATGAGACGCTGGAATCAGTATCCGTGCAAATCACACCGCTGCCACCGAGGGTTATTGCCTCGGCGACGGCACGGTCCACCGAACTGCCGAAGGGATTGGGGACGCCGTACATTTCCTCGCGCCGCGAGTCGGTGACGGAACCGATGACTTTGTAAGGTCTGAGCGGCGATGCCCCCGGCGCCCAGACTTCGATGCCATTGATGTTTTTCATCTCACCGCCCCTGCCAGTGTAGACGGTATCGTCCACGACTTGAGACACATTGGTGCTGGAACAGGCTGCCAGCGTCAGAATTCCGCACAAGGCGGCGATTGATTTAATCATGGGATTTATTTTCATTTGATGTTCTTTCTTTGATTTGGGTTTGACTGAAAGGAGGCATGGATGGACGAAGCCTATCCCGTAAAAGGAAAAATTTGGGCGCGAGAAAAAATTGAAATTAGAGGGAGGAATGAAGGCGCATAACTCAGGCGCGAGAGCGCGAGAGCGCGAGAGCGATGTTCAGCTTTTGTGACTCGATGGCTTTCATTCTCAACTGGTTACAAAATTTGTCTCGCCGCCTATTGTCGAACCATTCAACCAACTTCGCGGCGATTGATTTTGAATCAGGACGAAACATTAGACAAAAGATGCGGATAGAGTCAACTGATTTTTAGTATAAATTAAACTTTTTCAAAAACACGGCATCTTTAGTACGAATTAAGCCTTTTTTCAAAGGCACGGCATCAATGGCTGTCGCTACGCCTCCGCATAACGCAAACCGAGCATCAACCCGCGCAATTCGGCGAGGCCGCGCATCCGTCCAATGCAGGTGTAGCCGGGATTCGCGTCAGTGAGGTCTTTTTGCAAATCATCCATCATCGTGTGCCCGTGGTCGGGGCGGAACGCCAGCCGCCAGTCCTCGCGCCCCTCGCGCTGACGGCGGTCTTGTTCATTGAGCAGCGCGCGCACAACCTTCGGCATGTTCACCGAGCCGGCGAGATGGTCCGCCTCAAAGAACGAGCCGTCGGGCAAACGTTGCGTGCTGCGCAGGTGGACGGCGTGGATGCGCGGGGCGAATTGGCCGGCCATCAGCGGCAGATCGTTGTCCGGATTGGCGCTGAAGGAGCCGGTGCAAAAGCACAGGCCGTTGGCGGGGCTGTCCACCGCCTTGAACAAGGCCTCAACGTCAGCGGCTTTCGACACGATGCGCGGCAGGCCCAGCACGGGGAACGGAGGGTCGTCGGGATGGACGGCGAGTTTCACACCCGCCTCCTCGGCGGCGGGGCAGACGGCCTCCAGGAAACGGATGAAATTTTTTCGCAAACCGCCCTCGCCCATGCCGTCGTATTTGGCAAGCATGGCGCGGATGTCGCTGATGGTCAGCCCGAGTTTGCAACCGGGGAACACATCGATGAGGTTGCGGATGAATTGCTCACGGTCAGCGGCGCTCAGCGCGTCCCAGAATTTTTTGGCGCCGGCGAGTTGTTGCGGCGTGAAGTCAGCCTCGGCGTCCGGACGTTGCAGCGCGTACAATTCGAACGCGGCGAAGTGCGCGGGGTTGTAGAGCAGACATTGCGAGCCGTCGGGCAGTGTGTGTTTGAGGTCGGTGCGAATCCAATCCAGCACCGGCATGAAATTGTAAATCACCGTCTTCACACCCTCGGCGCCGAGATTTTTCAATGTCGCGGCGTAGTTGGCGAACAGTGTTTTCAAATCGCCGCGTCCAGTGCGGATGTCCTCGTGCACCGGCACCGACTCCACCGCCGTCCAGCGCAGCCCATGGTCAGCGAGCATTTGGACGCGCTCACGAACGGCCTCGCGCGGCCACAGTTCGCCGTAGGGAATTTGGTGCAGGGAAGTGAACACCGCCGTCGCTCCGGCCTGCCGGATGAACGCCAGCGGCACCATGTCGTTCGGTCCGTACCAGCGGAATGATTCTTCCATCAAAACGTAGTCGCTGACGCTCATATTAAACTCCCGAAAAGGCGCAGAAGCCGCCGTCCACTTCCAACACGCTGCCGGTGACGAAACTGGCCGCGTCCGACAGCAGATAATGAATCGCGCCGTGCAATTCGTCCGCCTCGCCAAAGCGTCCAAACGGGGTGTTTTGGATGACCAGCTGCCCGCGCTCCGTCAGCGAGCCGTCCTCGTTGGTGAGCAGGCGGCGGTTTTGTTCGCCGATGAAAAAGCCGGGCATCACCGCGTTGACTCGCACCTTGCCGCCCGTGTTGCGCGCCATGTCCACCGCCAGCCAGCGCGTGAAATTCGTCACCGCGCCCTTGGACGCGGAGTAGCCAACCACGCGCGTCAGCACCTGAAACGCTGACACTGACGAATAATTGACAATCGCCCCGCGCCCGCCTTTCATCATCTCCGGCGCGAACACCAGCGAGGGCAGCACCGTGCCGTTGAGGTTCAAGTCCACGACTTTCCTGAAGGCGTCCATGTCGAGGTCGAAGAAACTCTTGTCCGGCGCAATTGTCGCGCCCGCCATGTTGCCGCCCGCGCCGTTGAGCAAGCCGTCGACGCGCCCGTATTTTTTCAACACCGCGTCGCGCGCCGCCTCCAGTGACGCGCGGTCAAGCACATTGCCCTGCAAACCGAGAACCTCGGCGTCCGGCGTCTCCGCCTTGCACTGCGCCAGCGCGGTCTCGAGCCGCTGAATGTCAAATTCGAGCCAGACGACTTTCGCTTTTTGCGCCGCGAGATACCTTGCGACTGAATTGCCCAGCACACCCGCGGCTCCCGTGACGACGTAGACCCGCCCGCCAATATCAAACAGATTGCTCTTCATAAAAATTCAAATCCCGCGGACAGGGTGGGATTTGAACCCACGGTGGAGTTGCCCCCACGCCTGATTTCGAGTCAGGTACATTCAACCACTCTGCCACCTGTCCTAAAATGGTCGGGAGGATGATACAGCGTCAGCGGCGTTTGGCAATGGAAGTTTTTCAACGGAACAATCCCTTGAGCAACAACGCCGGCAAATCCCACTTGGTAAGCTTCGGGCGCTTGGTCAGCGTGTCATAATTTTGGCAGCGGATTTTTTGCAATATCGTCGTGCCGCCGTGCCACGTCAGGCTGATTTCCAGCGACAGCAAGCCGCGCAAGCTCTTCGGCAGCGGCTTGCCCTCGTCGAAGATTTTTTGCGCGCGGTCAACTTGGAATTTCAACAACTCGCGGTAGGCGGGCGTCACCGTCAGCGCGAAGAGTTGCTCCTCGCTGACGTTGAAACGCTGACGGTCATCCTCCGGCAAATAGATGCGGTCTTTGACCAAATCCACCGCCACGTCCTGCCAGAAATTCGCCAGTTGCAGCGCGGTGCAAATCGCGTCCGACCACGCGAACCGCTGCCCGTCACGGTAGCCGTGCAGCAGCAACACCAGCCGCCCCACGGGATTCGCGCTGCGGACGCAATAGTCGAGCACCTCGGCGAAATTCGCGTAACGCCGCTTCATTATGTCCTGCTCGAACGCCGAGAGCAAATCGTAGAACAACTGCGGCGGCAAATCGAATTGCTTGATAGTCAGCGTCCCCCGCGAGCCAGTGGCGGAACTCCTCGCGGTACGCGCGCAGTTGCGCCAGCCGCTCCTCCTGCGGCAACGCCGCCGCCGGCTTGGGCAGGCGCGGGTCGGCGTAACCTTCATCCGCAATGTCGTCCGACACGCGCGCGAACGCATACACCGCGCCAGTTCCGAGCAAGCGGCGTAGGGGTCCTTAGTCATGCTCAGCGGCGAGATTATCGCATGTTGCCGTTTTAATAAAGCGGGAAAATAATCTTGTGTTTGAAGGGCAAACTGCAAATTATATCGCATGATAAAGTTTCCGAATGTGGCTTTGCCGCCAAATTTATTTGTACTCATCCTCGCTATTCTCTATTTCATAATCTGGCTGTGCGTGCTGTACAATGCCTTGAAACGGACGGATTTCGAGCCGATTAACAAATTCATGTGGGTGTTTGTCATTTGTTCCGTGCCGTTGTTCGGCATGATTTTTTATTGGAAACCGGCAACGCCGCCAGGCAAGCGCGACATCACCGTCAGCGATGTGGAGCGTTGGAAAAAACAGTGAGCCTCAACAAGGTAACGGCGGCGTCCCGCCGCCGTTACCTTGCGTTCAGGCGCGGGCGGCGGCGCTGACGGTGAGGTTTGACATTTTGAACAAACGCCAGCTCAGCGCGGCGGCGGCGAGGTTGTAAATGGTGTATTGATTCACCCAAGCCCAGTTCCATTCGGGTTTCGGCGTCGGGGCGGTATTTAGTGAATGAAGATACATGAGCGTTGGCACCAAGACGCACAGTGCGGCGGTGACGGTGGAGATAATCAGCACGGCGCGAAGGCAAAAGACGGGATTTCGCAGCAACGCGAACAACACGAAAACTGCGGCGGCGAATTGCAGGATTACCCCCAAGGTCATGAAAAATTCCAACTGCGGGGTTCTGAAAAAATAAAAATATGTGCCGCGCAAAGTGACGAGCAATTCAATGCCAGTAATCCCTATCAGCAGCCCGCGCAGAAAATCGTAGTTTGAAAAATTTTCCATGGCGCGAGGTTAACACGTGGCGCGGGATTGAAAAGGAAATTCGCCGCTGAGGCTCAACGGTATTCGCCATTCACCGCCAGCGGGCCAGCACCAGTTCTTTGCCTTCCCAGAAAAAACCGAGTTTCAGGTCGGGGAAAATTTTTCCGGGAACGCTATGTCACCGTCAGCCCAGCGGAATTTTTGCACTTGAGTCACTTTGAAATCGTCGCTGATGGTGACCACTTTGCCCCTGCCCGCGTCGAACAGCATGGACTCCCCATCGTCAGCGCGGAAGAACCAGCACATGTTGCCGCGCCACCGAATTTCAATGCCGCTATTTCTGTTGGCGTTGATATAGACATTTTTCGAGTCCGGCCAAAAACCAAAACAGGAATTGTTACGATAGTTGATTCCCCCGCCAATGATGCCGCCGATGGAATAATCCGGGAACCCAACGGTGGCTCCGTGAGTTTTTGCTTCCCGTGTCAACGCTGCGTCGCCGGCATCGCTTTCCGTGACATACCAAATGGTTGACAACGCCCGCTACGGCGCCAAGTCTCGCGGATAACATTTTCGCCGGTACGCCGCCAGTTCGCGGATTTTCCCGTCCCGATAACGCCACACTTTGGGTTCAAAATACCCGCCGTCGCCCAACACATAACTTTTGCCATCAGCAGCGGCGCGGCACCATTCAATCCCAATGCTTTCGCGTCCCGCTGGCGCGTTGATTAACTTGTCCAGCCCGACGCTACGCAACCGATTTCCCGCACGCGAATAAAAATGCAGCTTGCCGTCGTTATTCCCAAGATTGGTCGTCACCCACGAACCGTCCGCCAGAAACGCGCCATGCCAATTCCAGGCGTCCGCGCGCGACATTCTGGCGGTGTTGAGCAGTTGACCGTCAGCGGCGAATAGCCAGCCCTGCCTGGGCGACCACAATTCAAAATGTTTTTCCGTTATGCGCCGGATACCCCATGCCTTGCCGTGGCTGTAGTCAATTCCATAGTCCGCGCTGCGCGCCGAACGCGCGAATTTTTTGCAACATTAGGCCGATGATGGTAGCGCACCCGCGACGCGACGCAAGCAATTAAACCGTCAGCGTCAGCGCCTTGAACACCACGCCCATCGACGCGGGATGTGTCAGCGTTTGGAACTCGCGCAACAATTTCGCTGACGGTGAGCGCTCCATCTCTTGGAAAAAACGCCGCTGTCCCAGCCGGGTTAAGTAACGCCGCTGGTCCGTGTATTCCCGCAAGCGCAGCCCGCCTTGCCCGCCGCTGGCGATGAGCCGGGAAAAATTAACGTGCGCGGTCAAGTCCTGCTCCCCCGGCGCGGCCAGCACATCCGCCATTTGCCGGTGCCGGCGGTAAGCGCGCAGCGTTCCCTCCCGCCGATTCGGCGTGTAGAGTTCTTCCGCCAACCCGCCGTAGTCAATCGTCAGAAAAATTCCCTCCGCCAGACACCGCGCCACTGACGCCGCCCAATCCCCCAGCCGCGGCGAAATCTCCGCGCAATACCCCTCGCCGGCGGGAATTTTCCACTCCGCAATGCGCCACGCCAGTAATTGATCGCACGGCATCTCGCGCCAAGTAAACTTCTCACCGTCAGCGTCCCAGCTGACCCGCAATTCCCGCCATTCGCCGCCGCTGAACTTCACACACTGCACCGGCAGCGCGTCCGCCAATTCATTGCTGAAAAACACGCCGCGTATCGATTGCTCCGCCAGTTCATCCGTTGATATTTGCCGGATATTTTCTCCAGCCAGCGTTTGTCGTTGTATCGCCCGCAACGCGGGATGCGGCTCAACCAGAACATACTGGCAGGCCCGCCACGCCGCCTCATCCACCTCTCGCAAGCGCCTCAATAAATCCGCCGCCAATTCGCCGCGATTCGCGCCTTGCTCGACAATCCGCCACTCTGCGGGCTTCCCCAAATCCAGCCAGACTTGATAAAACTCGTCCGCCAGCAATCGCCCGAACAAAGACCCCGTTGAAACGCTGGTGTAAAAGTCCCCCTCGCGCCCGACGACTTTCCGTCCGCTTGAATAATAACCAAATTCAGGATGATAAAGGCAATGCTCCATGAACTCAAAAAACGAGATGGAGCCGCTGACAGTGACGCGCTCCCGCAACAAAGATGTCAACGCCGGTTCCAATCGAACACGCCCTTTTTGTACGCGTACAAATGCCCGATTTCAAGCAGCAGCACAAACGCCACCATCGCCCAAAACACGCTGACGCCGCCGGTGGCAAGCGAATCCAAATACCCCGCCGCCCACGGATACATGAAAATCACCTCAATATCGAACAAAATAAAAATCATCGCCACGAGATAAAATTTCACCGAGAAACGCGGCTGGGTTGGAGTCGCCGGATTTTTACCGCACTCATACGCGATGTCCTGCGCCGGATGCCCGCGCCCCCTTTTCCCCAGCAACATGGACAACCCCACCCCGCCAAGCGCAATGCCCAGCGCAATCACAAGCTGAAACACAATCGGCCAATAATCGCTAATCACGGCTGGCAAGACTAAAGCCGCGCGGCGGGCTGGCAAGGCTTATTTTCCCGCGCAAAACCAGCAAATTTTACCTGGCATGCCGCGCCGCTCATGACAAACAACCCGCTGACAATGCCGGATATATTCCTGTCACACAAAAAAACTTTCGCCAACAATGATTCTTTCGCTATATTACCCCCCTCCATGGGCAACCGGTTCAGCACCAACACGAAGGTTTTGCAGCGCATTGACGCGCTGGCAGTGCCCATGGTGTGCGCCTTGCTCACGCTCTGGCGCAAGGTCAGCGACTTGTTCCTCTCCCGTGACACTGACCGTGAGCCGCGCCGCGTCCTGTTCCTCAAACTCGCGGAGCAAGGCTCCACGGTACTCGCCTATGAGGCTGTCAAACGCGCCGTCGACCGCGTCGGCAAGGAGCATGTCTATTTCCTGTTGTTCGAGGAAAACCGCTTCATCCTTGACGCGCTCAATCTCGTGCCGCATGACAACGTGCTGGCCATTCGCACCAAGTCGCCGCTGACAATGATGCTTGGCGCGTTGCAGCGGCTGTGGCAAATCCGGCGGATCGGCATTGATACGGTGATTGACATGGAGTTTTTCGCCCGTTCATCGGCGGTCATCAGCTACCTGACCGGCGCGCGGGTGCGGGTCGGCTTCCACGCTTGGTTTGGCGAAGGGCCGTATCGCGGCAATTTGTTCACCCACCGCGTAATGTATAACGCGCACTTGCACACCTCGCGGCTGTTCGTCAGCCTGGTCGAGGCGCTGAACAATCCGCCGGAAAAATTTCCCGCCTACGGGTTCTCACCGCCGGAGAACCCCGGCTTGCCACAATTCTCACCGTCAGCGGCGGAACGCGACGAGGCGTTGCGCATCGTCAGCGAGTTGGTCGGCAACCAGCCGCGCCGGTTGATTTTGCTCAACGCCAACGCCAGCGACCTGCTGCCGTTGCGCCGCTGGGAATCAGCGAATTATGTTGAGCTGGCAAAACAGCTGCTGGCGAAATTCCCCGACATCAGCATCGCCTTCACCGGCGCGCCCGACGAGGCGCTGAAGGTCACCGAGTTGGTAAAACTCATCGGCAGCGACCGCGTGTTCTGCCTCGCGGGCAAGACCACGCTGCGCCAGTTGCTGATTATCTACGGGCTGGCGGAAATACTCGTCACCAACGACAGCGGGCCGGCGCATTTCGCGGCGCTGACGCCGATTGACACCGTCGTGCTGTTCGGCCCCGAAACACCGCTGCTGTTCGGCGCGCTCACGCCGCGCAACCACAACCTGTGGGCGCGCACCTCATGCAGCCCGTGCGTCAACGCCTGGAACAACCGCCAGACGGCATGCCGCGACAACATCTGCATGCAACTCATTTCCGTAAACCAAGTATTCGAAACCGTATGTCAAGTATATCAAAACAGAATCCGTCAATAACCGCCAACGCCGAGGCTCAGCACAACCCCGCCGTTGGCGTCGCCAAATTTGAACGCAAATGGTTGTACGCCGCGATGATTATCCTCGCGGGGCTGTTCGTCGCCGCCCCCGCCTTCCACGGCACCTGGCTTTGGGACGACGACCAGGAAATCACCGCCAACGGAGCGCTCCGCACTTGGGACGGACTTTCGGCGATTTGGCACGGCGAGGCGGGCGCTGACTTTCTGCCGCTGAAATCCACGATTTTGTGGATTGAATATCATCTCTGGGAACAAAACAACACAGGCTATCACCTCGCCACGGTGCTGTTCCACATCATCAACTCGCTGCTTGTCTGGAAACTCTTTCA
>JAITHY010000144.1 GCA_031279715.1 Verrucomicrobiales bacterium
GACTCGAAACCGTACAAGTCATCATCGCCAGCCCCGACGACGGGATGGTTTATTATTTTGACGAACAACACTGACTCTCCGCCCATTTAAAATGCGGATGACTTCGGCGGGCAAGTTCGGCGTCGCCGCCACTGACGAAGTGGCTTGCAAAATATCGCCGCCGTCCCAGCCGCTAATGGAGCATTTTGTCAAAAATAAAATTTAACCTGTCCCTTATTTTTGGATTGAGACGCAACCAGAAATTATTTTTTGCGTTTGCCATAAATTTTGAAGGGCGCCAAAAAATCGGGGAGGGGGTATTCACGAGGCGGCGGCATCGTTTTGTGCCGGATGAAAACAAACTGCGCAATGTTTTTCAATTGCTGTTGATTATCCCCGCCGCGATTTGGTCGTCGAGGCGGATGGTGAGCAGGGTCCACTTGCCGCTGTCGCTGACGGTGAAGACCAATTGCCAGCGCAAAGTCTGCAATTCGAGGGTGCTCAGATAAGTCAATAATCGCATGCCTTTGCCCAGCGGGCGGTTGTCGAATAATTCGTAATATTTCATGCCGCCGTAGTTGCCAAGGGCGAGATTGGTTTTGGCGACGAAAGCGCTGACTTGTCCGGTGGAGAGTTCCAGCGGGCTGTCTTTGGTGAGGTCGTCGAACGCCGCCACAGTGGTCAGATTTTGCAGGGCGAGAAAAAATTTTTCCATTTTGAGTTGAATGTCAGCGGGCGGCGGTTGGTTGACGGGATAAGAGGGGAGGAAGGCGCGCAGGTCGTCAACCGCCATGTTGTTCAGACGCCAATCCTCACCGTCAGCGGATTGGTAGATAAATTGCCAGCGGTAGAATTTGTCCTGGTGGCGGGTGAGGAAGGAAACATTGAGCAGGCGCGTGCCGTAGGCGCGGGTCTCGAGGAGTTCGCTGGTGTCGAGGTTGCCGTACTTGGCGACGGTGTCCTCGGTCATGCGGACGAGGTCGCTGACAAGCTCGGGGTTGGACGCCTGGCGAGTACCCTTGAACAACTCATCGTAAGCGTGGCGGACATTGTTGTTTTGCAGGTTGGTGTAAAACAAGCCGATTTGCCGCGTAATTTGCCGCGGCGCGTCGTTCGCTGACGTTGAGGGATTGAGGCGGGCGGTGGTGTTTTGCGCCAAGGCTGGCGTTGACCCGACCACCACAACCATGAGGCACAGGTTAACACAGACTGACGCCGCTTTTTTGAAAAATTGAGGATTACCGGCGTTCATCCGCGTCACGCCATTTAACCAATTTTTTCGCGATAAGCGGCAGCGTCCAGCAGCGTGTCGAGTTCGCCGCTGTCGCTGACTTTCAGCTTAAAAATCCAGCCTTGCCCGTAAGGCGACTGGTTGACCAGCGCGGGATTGTCAGCGAGCGCGGTGTTGACCTCGACGATTTCGCCGCTGACGGGGGCATAAATGTCCGACGCCGCCTTGACGCTTTCGACAATGGCGGCGGGCGCTTTCGCCGTCAGCGCCTTGCCGACGGCGGGGAGTTCGACGTAAACCACGTCGCTCAATTCCGCCTGCGCGTGGTCGGTGATGCCGACGGTGGCGATGCCGTTTTGCCCGGCAATCCACTCGTGGCTTTCGGTGTATTTCAAGTTATCGGGGATGTTGTCGCTCATAATTTTATTTCCGAATGTTGTTGTAAAAAGGCTTCCTCACCATCAGCGCCGGATGACGTTTTTCGCGAATTTCGATTTCAAGTTGTCCGCCAATCCGGGCCTGGGCGCTGTTGATGAGGGCGAGGCCGATATTCTTCCTCAACGTGGGCGAGACCCCGCCGCTGGTGACGACGCCGACTTTCTCACCGTCAGCGTACACTGCGTAACCGGCGCGGGGCGGCGCTGACGGCGCGCTCATTTCAAAGGCCACCGAGCGGCGCGGCACACCCGCCTTCCTCCGCCCGCCCAAGGCTTCCTTGCCGACAAAATGCTCCGGCTTGTCAAAGTTGACAAAAAAACCAACGCCCGCCTCCAGCGGCGAAATCGTCGGCGACAATTCATGCCCGTACAACGGATAAGCAGCCTCCAGCCTCAGCGTGTCGCGCGCGCCCAGACCCGCCGGCGCGCAACCGAGCGGCGCGCCTTCCGCCAAAACGCGCTCCCATAATTCCACCGCTGACGCTGACGGGCAGAAAAATTCATACCCCTCCTCACCCGTGTAACCGGTGCGGGTAATCAGCACGCTTTCCCCCTTATACTGCGAGGTCATCAGTTGGTTGCGCCGAATGTGGCGGATTTCCCTGTCGAACACCTTGCGCAAAACCGCCTCCGCCCGCGGTCCTTGCAACGCCAGGCCGGCGTAATGCTTGCTGACGTTCTCCAGCGTCACATTCGCCACCAACCGCTCGCGCAGCCATTCAAAATCCTTGTCTGTCTCCGAGGCGTTGACGACGGCAAGGTAAACCTGGTCTTCCAGCCGGTAAACATACAAGTCATCCACCACCCCGCCGTTTTCGTTGAGCATCAGCGTGTATTGCCCGTGCCCCGGCGAAATGGCGCGGATGTCGTTGGTCAGCACGGTATTGAGCCACGCCTCCGCACCGGCCCCGCTGATGATGAACTCCCCCATATGGCTGATGTCGAACACGCCTGCCGCCGTCCGCACCGCCTGATGTTCCTGTAAAATTCCCGTGTACTGCACCGGCATCAGCCAGCCGCCGAATTCCACCATTTTCGCGCCCAGCGCCTCATGGTTGGCGGCGAGCGGAGTCTTGAGCAAGGGGGATGATCCACGGATAGCCATCGGGTTATGCTACGGAACGACGGTGAACTGTCAATCCGCGACTTTAAGACGCTCACTCCGGCAACACGGAAATTTCCGCCGCCGAGACGCAGCCCTTTCCGTCCACCTCCCGCAACGCGGTGAAACGGAAATACCGCGCCCTCAGCGGCGTGAACCGTATCTCCTGTGCAATGGGGTTGTTTTTCACGTTGTCAAAACGCCCGTGTTCAACGCTGACCGTCCACCCCTTCCCGTCCTCGCCGACCTCAAATCGGTACTCGCTGACAGTGCCGTTGGAGTTGCCGTCCTGCCGTGGCAAATACACCAGTCCTGCGATTCGTCGCGCGGCGCCCATGTCCACTGTCAGCGACAGCGGCAGCGCTTCGCCCCTGCCCCAGCGCGAGTGCCAGTGCGTGGCCGGGTCGCCGTCGATGGCGTTGCGGGCGGCGTTGTTCGCGCGGGCGGTTTCCTCACTGTCAGCGGCAATCACCGTCCAGCCTTCCGGCGGCACGCCGACTGGTTTCGGCTTCGGCGGCGGAGGCGGCGGGACTTGCTTGAACAAGCCGAACTCCGCCAGCGTCGGCTCCAGGCGGGATTGGTTGATGCGAAGGCGGACGCGCTCGGTAGTGGCGGGTGTCTTCAGGCGCGAAAGCCGCTTGTAACCAACCGTGGAGCGCCCCTCCACCGTCTCCGCCGCGCGCCACGCCGCGCCGTCCCACACGTCGAGGTCGAAAGACTCGATGCGCTGCCCGCGCTTGTCCACCGCCTCTTGCATGGAAACCACATCAAACTCCACCGCTGACGGCAGGCGCAACACCAACTCCGCCGCAGTCTTGCCGGCGGCGGCTTCCCACCAAGTGTCAAGGTTCCCGTCCAACGCTGACGCTGACACATGCGCCGGATTGGATGAATCCGCCTCCAACTTGCCACCGTCAGCGAGGTTCTTCGCAAACGTCTCGCTGATGATGCGCGAGGAGAGCCTCAGCGGCGCCAGCTGCTCATCCGGCACCAAGCCGCGTTCATCCGGCGAGAGGTTCAGCAAGAAAACGCTGTTGCGCCCCACGGTGCGATAGTAGGTCTCCACCAGCTCCGCCGCGTGGCGCGCACGCTTGCCCGGCGCCCAAAACCAGCCATGGAGAATCGGCACATCCGCCTCCGCCGGATACCACCACAGATGGCTGCCGGGCTTGAGCTTCGCACGGCTGCCGAGGTCTTGGCCGCGCATGTCGGGCCAGTTGAAATCGTCCGGAGTCACCGGCAGCGGCACGACGCTCCATTCCGTCTCGCGTCCGTTGCCCGACTCGTTGCCGATCCACCGGCCATCCGGCCCTTTGCCGAAGATGACCGCCCGCGGCTGCAGACGGCGTATCAAGTCGTACCACGCCGCGTAATCATAAGCCTGCTTGACCCCGTGACTGGGATTCGCGCCATCAAACCACACCTCGTGAATAGCGCCGTACTCGGTCAGCAACTCGTAGAGTTGGTTCAAAAAATAGCGGTTATAGTCGTCCACCTCGTAGGTGAATGTCCCGCTGACCGTGACGCACGGCGCGGCGGGATTGGACTTGAAGCCGGCGGGATCGGTGGGGATGACGGACTTGCGCTTCGCGCTGCCGTTGCCGTAATAGCCGTCCGGATTGCCCGTGTTCGTGCGCAATTGGTAAAGGTCAGCGGGCGAAAGATAAACGCCCACTGTCAGCCCGTGCTTCCTCGCCGCGTCAGTGACCGCGCGCAACACGTCGCCCTTCCCCGCCAACCACGGGCTGGCGGCGACGGAATGCGCCGTGTAACGCGACGGCCACAAACAAAAACCGTCATGATGCTTGCACACGGGGAGAATCATCCTCCCGCCCGCCTCCTTGGCCGCGCGCACCCATTGCTCCGCGTCGAACGCCGTCGGCTTAAAGTCAGCGGGCCTCTCGCGCCCGGTCCCCCATTCAACGTGATTAAACGTGTTCGGCCCGAAGTGGATGAAAAACGTCCGCTCCATCCGCATCCACGCCGACTGGTTCGGACGCGGCAGCACCTTCGCCGCCTTCTCAATAATTACCGCGTCGGAGTCACCGTCAGCGATGATTTGTTCCGTGGCGTAGGGAATGCCGGCAACGGCGCTGACCGTCAGCGCGGCGAGAAATGCGAGGATTTTCAACATATCCATCACTTTCGCCCAGCGCAACGCCAACGCAACCAGATTAATGTCTGATTTTAAGAAAAGATTGTCGCTTTTTCCTCGCGCCAGCAAGTCATTGCCACAAGGTCACGGCACTCCCTCCCGTTTTTGGTAGGTAGTTTTATTTGCCAGCATTGACTACATTAAACGCAACTTAACGGAGCCATTTATGAAAAATTACCTCGGATTCATCCTGACAGTCGCGCTGTTGACAAGCGGGCCAACATGGGCGGACACTTACACCAAGGCGGACAACACCGACCCGCTGACGGCGGCCACCTCGTGGGTCAGCGGCAGCGTGCCCGGCGCGGGCGACATCGCGCTGTGGGACAATTCACTGATAACCCCGAACAATTCCGCCCTCGACACAGACTGGACGGTCGGGCAACTCAAAATCGCCACCACCGCCTCCGGCGCCCACGTCACCGTCAGCGGCACCCACACGCTGACGCTGAACGGCGTCGGTGGCACCGGCATTGACATGACCGGCGTGACGAGCGCCCACAGCTGGCTCTACCTTGACAGCAACGTCACCCTCGGCGCGGCGCAAACATGGACGCTCGCCTCGCGCCTGTTCCTGCGCGGCAATCTGTCCGGCAACCAGGCGCTGACCATCACCGGCACCGGCGACCTCGATTTGAACGGCGACAACAGCGGCTTCACCGGCGGCCTCACCCTCGCCACCAGCGCGAAAAAAACACTGACCATCAACCATCTCAACGCGCTCGGCGCCGGCGCCATCAACGTCAGCCAGGACTTCGTTTTTGTCACCACCGTCACCAACCTGAACCTCGCCAACGCCATCAACCTCAACAACAAAAACTTGGAAATCAACACCAACGGCCGCGACGTGCTCCTCTCCAGCAACATTCTCACCGGCAGCGGCAACATCGCCAAAACCAACAACAACGGCACCCTCACCATCAGCGGCACCAACAACTTCTCGCTCAACAAACTTGAGGTCACCGGCGGGCACGTCATCCTCAGCGGCTCCCTCTACAGCACCGGTATCGTGCAACTCGAAAGCGCCAACAACACCAGCGCCTCCACTGGCACGCTGACCATAACCGGCGTGCTCGACCGCAAAGGCGCGAACAACGCCGACATCCGCTCGCTGAGCACCAACGGCGCGCTGACGATCAACATCACCGGCAGCGGCCTGCTCAACACCCGCGAGGGTGGCTTCAACATGGGCGCGTTCTACGGCAACAGCGCGACCAGCACTCTCAACGTCAACCTCAACAACAGCGCCGCCTTCACCGCCACCAACAGCAACGTCTCCATCGGCGGGCAAAACGGCATGACCTCCAACCTCAGCCTCAGCGGCACCTCGCTTTTCCACGTCAACGGCCTCAGCCTGAACAACAATGCCAACACCAGCGACAAAGCCGCCGCCACCGTCAGCGTCACCGTCAGCGACCAAGCCCGGCTGCTCAGCAACGGCGACTTCAACATCGGCGCCAACAGCAGCAACACCGTTACCTCCGTCACCCAAAACGGCGGCGTCGTGCAAGCGCCCATCTTCCGCCTCAACGGTTCCGCCGACAAAGAGAACAACCTCGTCACCTACCACCTCAACGGCGGCGTCCTCTACCTCAGCGACAAAAACGACACCCCCACCAACGACCACAACCTCAACACCGGCAACTCCTCCATCGGCCTCGGCAAAGACAGCGCGCTCTACCTCACCAGCGGCACCATCCGCGTCAACGGCACCAACAACGGCATCAACGGCAACGCCAGCGCCGGCACGAACAGCGGCACCGGCCGCCTCGTCGTGCAGGAAGGCGGCGTCACGTTCGACAACATCATCAGCGGCAACTTCAGCGTCAACGTCGCCCTTGAACACGGCGGCGCCGCTGACAAAGACGGCGGCTTGACCAAAACCGGCGCCGGCGTGCTGTTGCTGAACACCGCCAACACCTACACCGGCGACACC
>JAITHY010000009.1 GCA_031279715.1 Verrucomicrobiales bacterium
GGCTGGCTGACGCAGAGCATAGACTGGGAAGGGATTTCCACCTTTTATGAATACATGAAAAACGGCGGTCATGTGCCCCTGTTTCAGGGCAACTACGGGCGTATGATTAAAACCACGACTTTCGACCCGATGCCCGTTAAAATTTTGCGCGGGAATATTTTTCCGCTTTGTTGCAAAATCGTGATGCCCGCGGGGTATGGGTGGATGGACGGTAAAAAGTGTTGACAGAAAACTTGCCCGCTGGCGGTGAAAAAAATCCGCGGTTCTTGTGGTTGCCTGGGGGGCGGTTGCTTGAGCCTTGGAAAGTAATTATAGAGTGAAAGAATAAAAAGCCGTTGCAGGCGTTTTGGCGGAAGAAAAAATAATGACACCGCCTGGCTCATGTGCTTGAATTCAATCATGAAATTTTTCCTCTCACTGCTCGTCCTGTTTGGCGCGTCGGCGCTGACGGTCAGCGGCGCGCTTTCTCCCGGAAACAAAAACATCGGCCATATTTGGTTCATCGGCGACTCCATCATGCAGGGCGTCGCTGACGGTGACGGCAACAGTTCGCCGCGCGCCTCGCTGTACCAAAAGCTCGCCTACGCCAATTATGATTTTGATTACACCGGCAGTTTCACGGCGGACTCGGGCGGCCTGCCGCCGACGGGCGACACGCCGCTGACAAACGAGTATTTTTACCACGACGGACATTCCGGCTGGGGCATCAACAGCTTCACGCAAGGCGTCGGCGAGGTGTCGGCGTTGTGGAAAAGCGGGCGGTTGGAGACGGTCAAGCCCGACATCATCATCATCATGCTCGGCACCAACGACATTAACAACAACAAGAATTATTCCAGCGGCACGGGGCCGGAGAAAATGGCGGAGGTGGCGAAAGAGCGCATGGAGGCGTTATTGAAAAAAATTTACGCGCTGCCCGGCATCGGCAGTCCGACGGTCATCCTCAGCGCCATCCCGCCCAATAAAACCGACGCGAACGGCGGCACGCCGCAGGAGCACACGGACACGGTGGCGGCGTACAATAAATTACTGGCGGAACTCGCCGCTGACGGTCAGCGCCGCGGCAACAGCATTTATTTTTCCGACCCGCACACGCTGTTGAACAACGATTATTCGTCTGCGATGCGCCCCGACAATTTGCACACCAGCGCGCGAGGCAATGATTTGCTGGCGCAGGCGTGGTTCAAGACCATCAACAGCGTGGTCAGCCCGCCCAAGGCGATGGAGCCGGTGGATTACATTGATCCCTTCGTTGGCACGGGGCATTTTGGCAAGACGTTCCCGGGCGCGGCGACGCCTTGCGGCATGGTGCAGTTGTCGCCCGACACCATCACCGGCGGCGACAACGGCAGCGGTTACCGCTATTATCACCGCACCATCCAGGGCTTCAGCTTTACGCACATGAGCGGCGTCGGTTGGTTCGGCGACCTCGGCAATTTTCTCGTTATGCCGACCACGGGGACGCTGAAAACTTGGTACGGTGAAACCAACAAACCGGGCACGGGTTATCTCTCCGCGTTCGACAAAAAAACCGAGTCAGCGTCAGCGGGCTATTACGCGGTGATGCTCAGCGACTACAAAATCAAAGCCGAACTCACTGCCGCGCCGCACAGCGGCATCCTGCGCTTCACGTTTCCGCAGCACGAGCAATCGCGCATCCAGATTGACCTCGCGCGGCGCGTCGGCGGCACCTCGTTGAGGCAGGCCGTCAAAGTCGTGGACGAGCGCACGATTGAGGGATTTATCGAGTGCACCCGCGAGGGCGGCGGCTGGGGGCGCGGGGCGGGTCAGCCGAATTACACGTTTTATTATCGCGCTGAATTTAGCAAGCCGCTCAAGAATTTCGGCGTGTGGGAGGCGGACATTCCCGCCGGACCGTACCCGAACCGTGATGTGGCGGACAAGCCCGGCGAGAAGGAGTTTGTTCCCGATCAGCCGGATTTTATCGAGGCGTGCCAGAACGCGAAAGTCACGCCCGGCTTGCGCGAGGCGGAGGGCCGACACTTGGGATTTTTCAGCGAGTTCGCCACGCGCGAGGGCGAGGAGGTGCTGATGAAAGTCGGCGTGTCCTTCGTCAGCGTCGAGGGCGCGCGCAACAATCTCCGCGCCGAAATTCCCGCGTGGGATTTCAACAAAACTCACCAGCAGGCGCGCGCGCTGTGGGCGCAGGCGTTGCGGCGCGTGACCGTCAGCGGCGGCACGGAGGAGCAACTCGGCGCCTTTTACACCGCGCTCTACCACGTCTTCATTGACCCGCGAGCCTATGCCGACCTCAACGGCGACTATACCGGCGGTGACCAGCAGCGGCACTCGACGGACAAGTTCACCAAGCGCACCATCTTCAGCGGCTGGGACGTGTACCGCAGCGCCTTCCCGCTGCTGACGCTCATCGCGCCGGACATTGTCAACGACATGATTAACAGCCTCGTCGAACTCGCCGGACAGAGCGGAAAAAAATATCTTGAGCGCTGGGAATTTCTCAACGCCTACAGCGGTTGCATGAACGGCAGCCCCGCTGTGGTTGTGCTCAACGACGCCTATCAAAAAGGCATCCGCGATTACGACGTGGAGAAGGCTTACGAGTTTGCCAAAAACACCTGCGACAAAAACGGCAACGGCCCGCGCGGCTACCGCGACAGCATTTCCGAGACCATGGAAAATGCGCATGCCGACTGGAATTTGTCGCAACTCGCCAAGGCGCTGGGCAAGGACGCTGACGCTGAGGTGTACGCCAGGCGCGGGCAGGATTACCGCAATTTGTTTTACGCTGACGCTCCGTGGACTTACGACAAGGCTGGCACTGACCGTCACGACGGCTGGCAGGGCTGGATTTGGGCGAAGGACAAGGAAGGGAGGTGGCTCCCGTGGGAGGGCTTGACCTCGCACACGCGCGTCACCGAGGGTACGGTCTATCAGGAAGGCTGGGCGGTGCCGCACGACATTCCGGGGTTGATGGAGCTGGCCGGCGGGCGCGAATTGTTCCTCGCCAAGCTCGGCGACTTTTTCGACCGCACGCCGCCGCTGGGCGATTGGAGCGGCCCCGGGCGCAAGGGCAGCAACGAAGTGCTCACGCCGTATTACAATCATCCGAACGAGCCGGTGCACCTCATCCCGTTCATGTTCAACCGCGCCGGCGCGCCGTGGCTGACGCAGAAATGGGTGCGGCAGATTGACCAAGTCTACCAGCCCGGTCCCGAGGGCTTGTGCGGCGACGAAGACGTGGGGCAAATGTCAGGCTGGTTTGTGCTCGCCGCCGCCGGTTTGCATCCCGCGAACCCGGGCGAGCCGCGCTACGAAATTTTCACGCCCTTGTTCGACCGGGTGGTCATCCAGTTGGACAAAAAATATGCATCGGGAAAAACCTTCACCATCAGCGCCGCGAACAACTCGCCGGAGAATGTGTACATTCAATCCGCCAGGCTGAACGGCAAGCCGCTCAACCGCTGCTGGCTGACGCACGCGGAAATCGCCGCTGGCGGTCAGCTTGATTTGGTGCTGGGTCCGCAACCGAATGAGCGCTGGGGCGTGGAATGAGCCGGCAGCCTGCGGGAGCGCTGATGGCGCGAATTATCCGGCGCGGGAAAAATGTTTGGCGACGGCGTGGATGCGGTCGCGGACGTGCATCTTGGCGCAAATGTTTTTGACGTGAAACCGCACGGTTTCGACGCTGATGCTGAGTTGGTCGGCGATTTCCTTGTAGCGATACCCCGTCGCCATCAGCCCCAGCACCTCTTCCTCGCGTGGGGAAAGTTTTTTGTTCGGCTGCTCTTGCTCGCGGCCGCGGAAATGTTGCACCACTTTGCGGGCGATGTAATTGGAAAAGGGCGCGCCGCCGGCGGCGACATCCCGGATGGCGGCGTGCAATTTTTTTGACTCGCTGGACTTGAGCAGGTAGCCGCTGGCGCCGGCTTTGAGCGCTTGAAAAATATTTTCGTCGTCCTGATAAATGGTGAGCATGATGATGTCCAGCGCCGGCAGTGTTTTTTTCAACTCGGCGACGCATTCGATTCCGGAAATGCCGGGCAGTTTGATATCCATCAGCACCACGTCCGGCGGCTGGCGGGGGATGCGCCGCAAAGCTTCCTCACCGGAGGAAACGGCGTAGAGGCACTCAATGTCAGCGGCGCGTTTGAGCGTGGCGGCGAGCTGTTTTTGCAACAGCGCGTCGTCCTCGACGATGACCACATTTTTTTTCATGGCGGTATTAAAACATAATTGTCAAGGGATG
Source organism: Verrucomicrobiales bacterium (assembly GCA_031279715.1). Classification (GTDB taxonomy): domain Bacteria; phylum Verrucomicrobiota; class Verrucomicrobiia; order Methylacidiphilales; family JAAUTS01; genus JAIRPN01. The sequence goes on from JAITHY010000009.1 coordinate 4,229, forward strand.
GGGATGACAAGGGTGACGGTGGCGCCGCTGTTGATGACGCTTTCAATCTTGCAGGCGCCGCCGATGGTGGCGAGGCGTCGCGGCATGTTGGTTAATCCGTGGCCGGGTTTCACTGTCAGCGGGTCGAAGCCAACGCCGTTGTCACGGATGGTGATGGTCAGCGTGGAGGTTTCCACCCTGGCGCTGGCGTTGATTTCGGTGGCGCGGGAATATTTGAGGGCGTTGTGCACGGCTTCCTTGACGGCGAGGCTGATGTTGTGGCGGATTTCACTGGTGACTTGGCGATGGTCGGCGGGATTGTCCATTTGGATGCGGCAGTGGATGTTGGCCGGTTCGCACAAGTCGCCAATCATGCGGCTCAGGTAGTTGAGCAGAGATTCCAGATTGTCGTTTTCGGGGTCAACCGACCAGACTGTTTCGTACAAAATGCCGACCAACTCACGGGCGGTGTCGGAGATTTTGTGGAACCCCTGCCTGGCGTCGCTGACGGTGAGGATTTCGTTTTCCGCCGCGTCGCTGACCATGGACAAATGTGTGAGCCTTGCGCCGAGGTCGTCGTGCAAATTGCGGGCGATGCGGAGGCGCTCGGTTTCGACGGCGTGTTCCTGCCGCAGGCGGCGGACTTGGTTGCGGACGCGCACGCGGATGATGTAACGTATCGCCAGCACAGTTGGTGTCAGTGTGGACACGACGGTGGCGAGCCAGAACCATGGGTTTTTCCAATACGGAACGGGGACGATGACCGGCGTGGCGGGCAGCGGAGTTTCGCGTCCGGCGACATCCACGCTGTGGATGAGCAGGCGGTAGTGGCCGGGCGGGAGGTTGGGGTAGCGGCGCGCGGGCGCTTCGGCGGAGCCGATGCTGTAGAGTTCGCGCCACTCGACGGTCAGTGTTTCGCCGGGTGTGACCTTGGGGGCGGAGGCGCGGGTGAGACGCCATTCGGCGTGGGTGGCGGGGTCATCGTCAGCGAGGTAGAAGGAGGTTTCGCCGCTGATGGTGACGAGGTGCGCCATGGAGGGGCGGGTGCCGTCACGCATCCAGCCGGCTGGCGGAGGCGCGGGTGGCAGCAGAATTTTTGGGCCGGCGCGCACGGTCAGCCCCGCCACCACGTAGGTGCCGAGGGTGTGCGAGGGGCCGGCGGAGGTGACGCTGATGGTGACGGTGTCAGCGTCAGCGGGGACGGTGAGGGTTTCGCGGCGCGGGGTCAGCGGCGATTGTTCGATGGAGCCGTTCCAGCCCGGACTGTTGCCGGTTTTGGGAAAGTAACGGTGCAAGATGACATCACCGTCACGGTTGTAGAAACGGACGGTGATGCCCATGTCGGCGAGCATGTGCCATTCCCAATCGGTGTCGAAACCGTCGAGTTTGAACTTGTAGCGTTGCGGCGGCAAGAGGGCGCTGTTTTTGGGTGAGGAATAGCCGACGCGGATGTACACGCCGTCGTTGGGCACGGGGATTTTGATTTTGCCGTCACGCGGAGCGACCGGTTGGTTGTTGGCCAGGATGAGGACGGGTGGCAGTTCATGGTCAGCGGCTGCGGGGGCGCCTGCGAGGAGCAGCAGCGCGGCCAGTGGTGCCAGGGTTCGGTACATGGGCGGAGTGTAATGAAAAAAGGTCAAAAGCCCAACGGCAATTTTTGAGAATTTGGAATTGGTGCTTTTGGATTTTCCCGCTACAGTGCGGAACTTATGGCAGCGCAGGAAAAATTAACGGTTAAATCTTGGACGTGGTGGCGCAACACCTTTTTGGCGGGGCTGTTCGTCGTTGTGCCGGTGGGCATTACGTATTGGGTGTTGAATCTTCTTTATCGCCTCATCGCCGGGTTTACCGAGCCGTTGGTGCGCTCCTTCGTCTCGCAATACCGCGGCGAGTTGGTGCCGGAGTGGCTGGCGGTGGAGTCGGGCAAGGGCGGCTACACCATCCCAGGCGCGGCGCTGATATTCACGCTGTTGTTGATTTTGTTCGTCGGGCTGCTGGTGGCCAACGTTGGCGGCAAACGGCTCGTCGCGTGGGTGGAGAAGGTCATTGGCCGCGTTCCGCTCGTGAACGTGATTTATCCGGTGACCAAGCAAGTCGTGGATTCGCTCAAAACCATCGGCGCGACCAATGAGGATTTTAGCAACAAACCCGTCGTGTACGTGAAATATCCCAACCTCAGCGGCTATTTGCTGGGATTTCAAACGGGACGCTTCAAGGACGCCAACGGGCTGGAGATGATGTCGGTGTTCGTGCCGACCGCGCCGAATCCGCTGACCGGCTTCGTGTTTGTTTTTGAAGCCTCGGCGTTGCTCCGCAGCAATCTCAGCATGGAAGAGGCCTGGAAGCTGATTGTCAGCGCCGGGTTGATTGCGCCCGCCGGCGCCGTGCCGGTTCCTACCGCATATAAAACCACGCCAGCAATCCCAATCCCAGCGCCAGCCGATACCACGCGAACGGAATGAAACTGTGCGAGCGGACGTAGCCCAGCAGCCATCTCACCACCAGGAACGCCACCAGCGTTGAGACGATGAAGCCGACGGTGAAATGCCCGAACTCGCCGTGGAAATCCACCGCGGTTTTTCGGTGCAGGCCGAGCAGTGAGTAGGCCGTCGCCGCGAACATCGTGGGAATGCTCAGCAAAAACGAGAACTCCGCCGCCGCTGACCGTGACGCGCCGCACAACATCGCCGCGATAATCGTCGCCCCTGAGCGCGAGGTGCCGGGAAAAACCGCCGCCATCACCTGCGCCAGGCCGATGATGACGGCGGTTGGCCAGTTGATGCTCTCGCGAGGCTGGCGATGACGCAGCGCGTGCTCCGCGCTGAAAATCACCAGCGCTCCGATGAGTGTTGCCCATGTCACCGGCAGCGCGCTTTCCGGGAGCGTGAATCCCGCCCGCTTCGCCGTGAGCGTCAGCGCGCCGGTGATGACAAACGCGGACGTGAGCTTCAGCGCGTAGTCACGGTTGGCGGGCTTGAGCAGATGAAACGCCATGTCGAGCAGCTTGCGCCGGTAAATCAACACAATCGCCAGCACCGCGCCGGCCTGAATGCCGACGAGGAAAAATTCCGAGCGCGTGTCACGCAATAAATTTTCGGTGATGATGAGATGTCCCGTCGAAGAGATGGGCAAAAATTCCGTCAACCCCTCGACGATGCCGTAAATCATGGTGTCAAGCCACACGCGCATGGGCGGAAAGAATGTCGCAAAACAGCGCGAAAGCGAGCCAATTTTTTGTCACCCTGTCAGTGTCAGCGGACATTGGCCTTTTTCAAATTTTTCGCCTCGGAGGCGGGGTTTCGCGGAGCGGACGGGGTGTTGCGATAGCTCCACAACTGACGCGGAGAATGCCAACATCGTGATCACCGCCAGTGACGCTCACTGGGCATCGAATTCCAGCCGGAGCTTGAACCCGCCCTCGCGTCGCATTTGCGCCAACTGGCGCGCCAGGCACAAGCGGACGATTTCGCCGATGGACAGGCCGGTTTCGTCAGCGAGCCGGGACAGTTTTTTTATTTGGCTCTCCTCAAACACCAGATGCACCTGCGTGCTCTTCTTGGCCCGCGACAGTGCTTGCAAATAATCCGGATTCGCCAGTTGCCGGTCCACGCAATATCGGATGATTTTTCCCATGGACAACTTGGACTGGCTGGAAAATTTCTTGATGGTCAGCGCCAGTTCATCCTCCATGCAAACACCGAAGCGTCGGTTTTTTTTCTCTTTCACCGCGTCAAAATTAAACTTTTAGGCAGGAATAAAGCGCTTTTAATAATTAAAATAAATACTTGCATAATGAAACGATTCAATTTAATTTTTATCCACCATGAAAGGAATATACAAATGAATATGACCAAAATCAAAAAATGGACAGCTTTGCTCGCCACTGTCAGCGGCATGGCGGCGCTGATGATGACCGTGCAAACGGCGGCGGGAAGTGTCCTTAATGTCACCGCCACTGGCACCACCTTTGACCACGACAGCAGCTATAGCGCCGTCAACGTGTCCGGCCAGGGTGCGCTGACAGTCAACGGCACCGGTGTGGTGTACAGCGGCACCCGTATCAATCTTGAATCCGACTTTCCTTACACCAGCGGCGTGCATGCCATCAATGGCGGGGAGGTCATCATCACTGGCGGCACCATTCGCACTTCGGCAATCGGTTCCGGCGCGCGGGTCGTTGGCGGTACCATGCGTTTGGTTGGCATGGATATTATCACTGAGAGTGTCTCTAGCCGGGGCCTAAACGTCAACCAAGGATGCATGAAGGTGGAGCAAGTCAGCATCACCACCACCGGCAGCGGCGCCTTTGGCGCAGTCTCGGGGAATTCCGGCACGCTGACCGTGCGCAATTCCATAATCAAAACCACAATGGCATCCGCATTGGTATCCGACTCCGACGGTCACTTGGAAGCTGACAATGTCACGTGCATCCGCAATCAGGATGACGGGATCAATTCAACCATCGCCTATGTACGCATCAACAGCACAATGAACATCAGAGGTGGCAGCTTCATGGCTGACAACGGCGATTTGTTCGGCTCCTTCGGCAGCGGCAGCAACCAACTCACCCTGCGTGACGTGCAAGCCAGCGGCTCGCGAGCGTTGATTGTTCAAGGCACCAACACCACGCTGGTGATGCTCCACAATTCGGCGCTGACCGGCAATGTCGCCGTCAGCGAGTCAACTACGACCACCTTGAACTTGAATACCAGCACTTTGATTGGGGACATCATCGCCAATGACGACGCGGTGCTGACGGTGAACTTGGACAATGCCAGCGAATTGACTGGCAAGATTGACCCCGTT
>JAITHY010000101.1 GCA_031279715.1 Verrucomicrobiales bacterium
TTTTCTCCTTTCCTTTTTGACCGAGCAAGGGCTGACCCGACCGGAACAAACCGCTGATTTGATGGAAGAAGCGGAGCGCATGGGCAAACCAATCGAGCAAATTGTTTCCAACTTCGGCATCATCAGCGAGGACAAATTGCTGGAACTAATCGCTGACCGTCTCGGCTTGCAATTCGTTGACCTCACCGCCGCTGAATTCACACCGGAGTTGCTCAGCACCATTCCGCCGCAAACCGCCCGCATCCATGGCGCGCTGCCGGTGGCATTCTCCAAGCAAGCGGTGACCGTGGCGCTGAAAGACCCGCTAGACTCACAATCCATCGACGACTTGCGCTGGGCAATCAACCGCGACATTCAGGTTGTGGTGGCGCCCATCAATCAAATTGATACGCTGCTGGCGCAATATTACGGCACCGAGCAGGACTCAATGGACGAATTGCTCTCGCAGTTGGCCGGCGAGGCGCAAAAAATTTCCGAGACCAGCCTCGACGACCAAAGCGCCGCCAGCAGCGCGCCAATCATCAAGTTCGTCAACACCATCATCGCCAAGGCAATTCAAGCGCAAGCAAGCGACATTCACTTCGAGCCGTTTGAAAAAGAATTCAAAATCCGTTACCGCGTTGACGGCGCGTTGTACGAGATGGCGCCACCGCCCAAACGTCTGGCGCTGCCGGTCATCTCACGCATCAAAGTCATGTCCGGCTTGAACATCGCCGAACGCCGCATTCCGCAAGATGGACGCATCCAAACCAGCATGGCGGGACGCCAGGTTGACCTGCGTGTTTCAACGCTGCCCACACAACACGGCGAAAGTGTGGTGCTCCGCGTGCTCGACCGCAGTGTTATCAACCTTGATCTTGAATCACTGGGGATGCCGGATTATTTGCTGAGTTACGTGGTCGATACCATCAACAAACCACACGGCATTTTCATTGTCACCGGCCCCACCGGCAGCGGCAAAACCACAACCTTGTATTCCTGCATCAAAAAAATCAACACGATTGACACGAAAATCCTCACCGCTGAGGATCCGGTTGAATACGAACTTGAAGGCATCCAGCAAGTGCAAGTTCACGAAGGCATCGGACTGACGTTCGCCCGCGCCCTGCGCGCCTTTCTGCGCCAAGACCCCGACCGCATCCTCGTCGGTGAAACACGCGACCTGGAAACCGCGCAAATCGCCATCCAATCTTCGCTGACGGGGCACTTGGTGCTGACCAGCCTGCACACCAACGACGCCCCCGGCGCCATTACGCGATTGATTGACATGGGCGTTGAGCCGTTCCTGATTTCCGCCACGCTGGAAGGCGTGCTCGGTCAGCGGCTCATCCGCCGCGTCTGTCCCAAATGCCGGACGCCTTACGAACCGACGGAAAGCGTGCTGGCGCAAATCGGACTGTCAGCGCACGATGTCGGGGACAAATCGTTTTTCTACGGCGGCGGCTGCGATTATTGCAATCAAACCGGTTACAAGGGACGAAAAGGCATTTACGAATTGCTCGACATCAAGGAGCCAATCCGCCAACTCATCACCGCCAAAGCCCCGACCGTGGTCATCCGTCAAAAAGCCATTGAGCTGGGCATGACCACGCTGCGGCAGGACGGATTGCGCTGTATTTTCGACGGAGAAACCACCATTGAGGAAGTGTTAAAATACACCTAAAAAACTATGCCAATGTTCAACTACACCGCGGTTGATGCCACCGGGCAGCAAAAAACAGGAACCATCGACGCCTCCAACACCGCCGATGCGACCACTAAAATCAAACAACAGGGCTTGTTTCCTGTCACCGTTGTCGAAGTCAACGCCGCCACCGCAGCCCTGGCGGGCAAGGGTGCTAAAAAATCCGGCTTTTCATTTGGCAAACCGAAGGTCAAAGGCAAGGTGCTGATGGTGTTCACACGCCAGTTGGCGACCCTCATCGACGCAGGCATGCCCTTGCTCCGCAGCCTGACGACGCTGATCAAACAGGAAAAAAATTCCGGGTTGAAAAATGCCATGGGCGCCCTGGCGGACTCCGTGGAAAGTGGCAGCACCTTCTCCGATTCCCTCGCACAACACCCCTCCATCTTCAACAAACTCTACGTGAATATGGTCAAGGCGGGCGAAATCGGCGGTGTGCTGGAAATTGTTTTGGTGCGTCTCGCTGAATTTCAGGAAAAATCCCAAAAAATCCGCAGCAAAGTGCTTTCCGCCATGGTCTATCCCGTGGTCGTGTTGGTTATCGCCATCGGCATCATGGCGTTTTTGTTGCTGTTCATCGTTCCCAAATTCGAGGCGATTTTCAAGGACATGCTTGGCAACAAACCCCTGCCCTTCTTAACGCAGATGGTCATCGACTCCAGCCGGTTCGTCCAACATAACATCATCATCATCACCGCCGCCATCATCATTTTGTTCATCGGTTACAAAATCTTCGCCAAAACCGCTTACGGAGCGACCATGATTGACCGAATCAAACTCAAGTTCCCCCTGTTCGGCGACTTGGTCAGCAAAACCTCAATCGCCCGCTTTGCCCGCACCCTTGGCACGCTCGTCTCCAGCGGCGTGCCGATTTTGCAGGCGCTGAATATCACCAAGGAAACCTCCGGCAACATCGTCATCTCCAACTCCGTCACCAACATTTACGACAGTGTCAAGGAAGGCGAATCTATGGTCGGCCCAATGGAACACAGCGGTTTGTTCCCGCCCATGGTGGTGAGCATGATTCAAGTCGGCGAAGAAACCGGCCAGTTGCCCTCCATGCTCACCAAAGTGGCGGACGTTTACGAGGAGGAAGTTGATGTGGCCGTCGCCGGCTTAACTTCCTTGCTTGAACCAATTATGATTGTGTTTCTGGCGTTAATCGTCGGCACTATTGTCGTCGCATTATTCATGCCGCTCATTTCCATCATCACCAGCTTGCAAAACGCAACCGGCGGTTGAACCGTCAAAAACAAAACAGCGCGAATCCAAATGATCCGCGCTGTTTTGTGCTTTTATTTTTGCGTTTTATCTCCCTTGCCCTATGCTGTTGCGCATGAATCGAGTCGGCATTGGTTATGATGTTCACCAACTGGTGAAAGGACGAAAACTCATCCTCGGCGGTGTGGAAATTCCGCATGATATGGGGTTGGACGGACATTCAGACGCGGACGCCCTCATTCACGCCATCGCTGACGCTCTGCTTGGTGCGGCGGGGCTGGAGGACATCGGGTTTTATTTCCCGAACACCGACCCGCAATGGAAAGATCAACCGAGCCGTATATTCCTGGAACAAATCCGCGACCTGCTTCACCGTCAGCGGGCGCGAATTATCAACGTGGACTCCTCGCTGATTTGCGAAGCGCCAAAAATCAAGCCACACATCCCCGCGATGAAAACCGTCATCGCCGACGCGCTGATGGTGAGGATTGACCAAATCGGCATCAAGGCAACCACGAATGAAACGATGGGGTTCGTCGGACGCAAGGAAGGCATCGCGGCGATGGCAGTGGCCGGCATTGAAATTTCGTAACCCATGAAACCGCGATTCATCACCTTCGAAGGTTCCGAGGGCTGCGGAAAAACCACGCAAATCTCATTGCTGGCGGACTGGTTCAAACAACGCGGACAAACCGTCACCTGCCTGCGCGAACCGGGCGCCACCCCGCTGGGCGAAGCCGTGCGACATTTGCTCAAACACGACCCTGCCGGCCACGGCATGGCCGCTGAGAGTGAACTGCTGCTCTTCACCGCCAGTCGCGCCGAACTTGTTCGCAAAGTCATCCAACCGGCACTGACAGCGGGACGCTGGATTATTTGTGACCGCTTTCACGACTCAACCACGGTCTATCAAAGCATCGCGCGCGGGCTGGATCGCCTCACCGTCAGCGTCATCAACGACTTCGCCCTCGGCGGCACTGTGCCGACGCTGACGCTGTTCCTTGACCTCCCCGCCGCCGAGTCGCGAGCGCGAATGTTGCGCCGTCCGCGCCCCGTCGGGCAAACCGACCGCATGGAAAACGAGCCGCCGGAGTTTTACGAAAAAGTCACCAACGGTTACCGCCAGCTCGCTGACAGTGAGCCGTCGCGCATCAAACGCATCGACGCTGACGGTGACAAGCGCACCGTGTTTGAAAAAATTTTATCGGAGGTCAAAAATGCCTTTCACGGCCAACTGGATTGAAGAACGCCTGCGCCATGCGCAACAGGAAAACCGCCTCGCCCACGCTTATTTGCTGGTTGGCGATGACCTTGACCAACTGCGCGCGCTATTCATGCGATTGGCAAATCAATTGCTTGGCGCCGATGCTGACGCTCACCCCGACCTGCACATTATTCAACCGGAATCAAAATCGCGCCGACTGACAGTGGAGCAAATCCGCCACCTCGAACAACAACTCCAACTCAAAGCCCGGCAGTCGAAAATCAAAGTCGCCGGCATCGTCGCTGCCGACCGCATGTGCCTGGGCAGCGCCGAAGCCGCCAACGCCTTTCTAAAAACCTTGGAGGAACCACCC
>JAITHY010000158.1 GCA_031279715.1 Verrucomicrobiales bacterium
GAGGCGAACGCGGTGAAGAAGGCTCTGGCGTTGGTGACGGTCAGCGGCGGGTTGATTTTGGCGGATGATTCCGGCCTGGAGGTGGACGCGCTCGATGGCGCTCCGGGGATTTTTTCGGCGCGGTATGGCGGTGAACCCGCTGACGATGGGCGTAACAACGCGCTGTTGTTGAAAAACCTCGACGGTGTCGCTGACGGTCAGCGGGGGGCGCAATTTCGCTGTGTGCTGGCATTGGTGAACGGCGGACGGCGCATCAAAACGTTCGAGGGAATTTGCCGGGGAAAAATTTTGCGCGCGCCGCGCGGGGCGAACGGTTTTGGCTACGACCCGCTGTTTGTGCCGGATGGTTATGCGGAAACTTTTGCCGAATTGCCCGCCGCGACGAAACACACGCTCAGCCACCGCGGGCGGGCGACGCGCCTGTTGCTGGATTTTCTCAAACAATTATGAAAAAAACGCTGGTTGTTCTGTGGTCGCTGACAATGGGGTGGCATGCCCAGGCGAAGGTTTACACACTGTTTGTTGGCAGTTACGCGCCGGCGGACCGGCCTGGGATTTATGTTTATAATTTCGACGCTGACAGTGGCGGGTTAACCAAGGTCAGCGAGGTCGCGGGTGTGGAAAATCCCTCTTACCTCGCGATTTCCCCTGACCGTCAGCGGGTGTACGCCGTGGGTGAAAACAAACGGGAGCGCGCCACCGTCAGCGCGTTTGCCTTTGGGCAAGGTGAATTGCGTTTGCTGAATTCGCAAACCGCTGACGGTGACGAGCCTTGCTATCTTAGTGTCGCGCCGGATGGGAAACGGGTCGTCACCGCCAATTATGGCGGCGGCAGCGTGTCCGTGCTGCCGGTGGCGGAGGACGGTTCATTGTCAGCGCCACCGCGAGTGTTCACGTTCAGCGGTACGGGGACTGTGGCGGAGCGCCAGGAACGTCCGCACATGCACAGCGCCGTATTTTCGCCGGAGCAAAAATATTTGTTCGCGTGTGATTTGGGAACGGACCGAATTTACAAGTTTGACGTCGCCGAGGATGGCCTGACTGTCAGCGCGCCGCTTAAAACCAAGGCGGGAGGCGGGGTGCGGCATTTGGTGTTTCATCCCGGCGGAAAATTTGCGTATACGACGCATGAATTGACGGGGGAGGTGGGTGTGTGGCGGTACGCTGACGGTGAGCTGGCGCCGTTGCAGACAGTTGCCGCTGACGATGGGGCGGGGGAGAAGAGCGGGGCGGATGCGCATTTGACGCCGGATGGCAAATTTCTTTACGCGAGCAATCGCGCAAAAACGAATAATCTGGCCATCTTCCGTGTGGCTGGCGATGGGACGCTGACGAAAATCGGCGCGCAGCCGACGGGCCGTTGTCCGCGTAATTTTGTGATTTCGCCGGATGGGAAGTTTTTACTGGTCGCCAACCAGGGGGATGACGCCATTCAGGTGTTTGCCATCGCCGCTGACGGTGAGTTGCACGACACGGGGAAGCGTGTCACCGTCAGCCAGCCGGTTTGTTTGAAATTTGATTGACCGGCGCGGCGCTTATTTTGCGGAGGTCAGGGAAAGCACCTGTCCGTCTTGCTCCAGGCGCGATTTGAGCTTTTGATAATCCAGTTGCCGCACGCTGACGGTGTCGTCGATGGACAAGGCGGCGGCAGTGGCGGCGCTTTGTCCGAGCGTCATGAACACCGGCTCCATGCGAATCGAACCATAGGCAATATGCGTCGCCGAGAGGCAAACCGGCACCAGCAGATTTTGACATTCAGCGGCTTTGGGCGTGATGGAGCGATAGTCGATTTGATACGGCTTGCCGAGCGGCTTTTGCACGTCACCCTCGTTGCGAACGTGACCGTCAGCGCCGACATAACGCTGCGTGTGGTGCGAGTCCATCGCGTAAGCGCCCATGGCGATGGGTTGCGGCGTGACGGCCTGTCGCAACGTCGGCTCGCTGATAATGAAGTCGCCGATCATGCGGCGCGCCTCGCGGATGTACAATTCGGCGGGAAAATGTCCGCTGTCGGTAAACTCGTCACCGGGCAAGCCCCAAGGACGGTGGGCGGCGCGAATTTTTTCGGGTACGCGGGGGTTGTTTTGCAACGTCCACAACAAGCCGAGTTGCCAGTTTTTATGCGCCCCGGCGATTTTTTCGCGCGTGGCGTAGTCCGCTTCGGGATAGGCGTGGTTCATGCCGATGTAGTCGGTGGAAATGCCGGAATCGTTGTTGGAATCGGTTTTGGCGTTGGGCACGGCGCTGAACTTGAAGAAGCGGTTGGTTTGCCCGGCTTCAATGGCGCGGAACAACAGCTCGTAATCAGACTCTTGATAATGGGCGGGTTTGCTGATGGTGATGCGATTGTCAGCGTGATTGGTCAGGCACATGCGGTAGCAATAGGCTTGGATGTTGCGGTCCGCCGAACCGTCGGCGCCGCCGACGTCCGCGTTGACGCCGGGCAGCAAACCGCTGTCGGGGCGCCCTTTGATGCGATACGGATCAATGCCGCCGGGCAGTTGATTTTTCGTCGATTGCTTCGCCTGAATACCGTTCAGAGTTTCGCCGTATTGGGTGTTGGCTTCGCGCCCGATGGTGTACCCGACTCCGGCCGCGGCCATCAAATCGCCCTCGTAAGTGGCGTCGATAAAAATTTTGGCGCTGACGATGACCCCGTCCTCGGTGCGAATTTGCTTGATGACAGCGCCGTCCTTGACGACGCCGGCGCTCCGGTCAAGGCGGCTGACTATGACGGGAATTTGATTTTCGGCGACGAGTTGGTTGAAAATGTTTTCCGCCACATGCGGCTCGAATACGGTGGCAATTTGGAGTTGGTCATCGAGGCCGGCGCCATGCTGCCCCTTGTTGGCGAACTTGGCCCGCGACTGCCAGCGCCACGCCTCATTCCGCTGATAATGACGCCAGACGCGGTGAAAATAATCGCGCGTCAAGCCGCCGAGAATACGGTGGTCGCCCATGTCAGTAAAGCCCAGTCCGCTGCTGGTGAGTCCGCCCAGGTGTTTCGTCGGCGAGACCAAGACCACGGATTTTCCCATCCTGGCGGCTTGCACGGCGGCGATGACACCGGTGGAGTTGCCGCCGTAGACGCAGATGTCAACGTCAGCGGGAACCAG